>NZ_JBSVWF010000038.1:0-61125 GCF_054071635.1 Pseudomonas sp. SDO52101_S400
AATTATTGATTGACTGACACTCACTCTTCGCGAGCAAGCCCGCTCCCACATTTTTGAGTTGGGTGAGGCCTTAAGGTCTGGGTTGTTGCGCAAACTGCTGGCCTTGCTGAACCGCCCACGCAACAACCTTCGCGGTGAGCCGGTCACTGGCCTGTCCAAACCCGGCCACCACCGCCGGCACCTGCACATCGCTCAGCGGCTGGCGCTCTTCAAAGCGGTGGCTGGCGAGAATCTTCTGGTCATAGCCGCGCACCAGCAACGCATCGACCCGCACCACGACGCTGGCCTGATTGCCCTGGTACTCGGTCTGAAACGCCTGCAAGCTGCCGCCCAGCTCCAGATCCGCAGCAAAGTTGCTGTCATCGGTACTGAGCAACGTCACCCGGCCATCACGCGTAAAACCATCGAGCAGCCGGTTGCGCACCAGCACCGGCGCCGGGTCGCTCCAGCGCGAAGCCTTGTAGCTGCTGATCACGTCCCCCTGAGGAATCACTGCGATGCCTGGACGATTCAGCGCCTCGCTGGCCTGCAATTTGTTCAGACGCAGCGACCAGTGCTGAGTCGCCAGCGAACTGAGCGAGGCGGGCGCCTGCGAGGCCGGCAAGCGGTAGACGTCCAGCGGCTCGGACTTGGGCAGGATCGAGCAGGCGCTGATCAGGGAAAGGCCAGCGAGGAGGAGGGCGAGGCGAGTCAGCTTCATGGCGTGAACTCCTTGTTCTTTTCACTGCCCAGCAGGTAACCGCTGGGGTTGGCCTCCAGACGTTGGGAAATGGCCCGCAGCGAGGTCAGGGTTTCACGCAGTTCGCGCACCGCCGGCGCCAGCCCGTTGAGGCCCTGCATGCCGCTGTCGAGGGAGTTCTGATTCTTGCTGAGCAAGCCGTTGATGGTGGCGCTGCTCTGTTCCAGCGACTTCATCGCCTGCTCGGCGCTGCCCAGAGCCTGTTTACCCTGATCGTTGAGCAGGCCGTTGGCGTTGCGCATCAGCAGCGATGTCTGTTCCAGCATGTTGCTGGCCTGTTTGCCGACGGTCGCCAGTTGCTGCATGGCCTGGCGCAGATCGGCGCGCTGATCGTTGATCGAACCGGTGGTCTGCTCCAGATGCGCCAGAGTCTGGCTCACCCGCTCGATGTTGTCGCTGGAGAACATCTGGTTGGCATTGTTGAGCAAAGTGCTGACCCCGCTCATCAGGTCGTTGCTGTCATTGAGCAGCCGCGAGATGGGCGAGGGCGAGGCGACGATGGTCGGCAGGTTGCCGTCCTTGCCGCGCAGTTTCGGACTCTCTGGCGTGCCACCGCTGAGCTGGATGATCGAAGTCCCGGTGATCCCTGCCAGGGCCAGTTTGGCCAAGGTGTCTTCCTTGACCGGCGTGTCGCCACCCAGGCGTATCCGCGCCAGCACCCGGCGCGGATCCTCGGGATCGAGCCGCAGGCTGACCACATCGCCAACCTTGATCCCGCTGTACTGCACCGGGCTGCCCCGGGACAGACCGCTGACCGCCTCGTTGAAGACGATTTCGTAGTCCTTGAACTCGGTGTCGACGCTGGACTTGGCCAGCCACAGACCGAAGAGCAGGGCGCCGGCCACCACAATCACCGTGAACAGGCCGATCAACACATGATGGGCTCGGGTTTCCATGTCAGACCTCGTTGAGCAGTTTGGCGGCGTCCAGCGCCGAGCGGCCGCGAGGGCCGTGGAAATATTCGTGAATCCACGCGTCATCGGTTTCCGAGACCACATCGATGGGACCCGCCACCAGCACTTTTTTCTGCGCCAGCACTGCCACCCGGTCGGTGATGGTGTAGAGCGTGTCGAGATCGTGGGTCACCAGAAACACGCTCAGGCCCAGCGCGTCGCGCAAGGTCAGGATCAATTGGTCGAACTGCGCCGCGCCAATCGGATCGAGGCCGGCGGTGGGTTCGTCGAGAAACAGGATGTCAGGGTCCAGCGCCAACGCCCGGGCCAGTGCCGCACGTTTGATCATGCCGCCGGACAGCGACGACGGGTATTTGTCCGCCGCCGACAGCGGCAGACCGGCCAGTGCCAGTTTTACCGCTGCCAGATGCTCAGCGTCTTCGCGGCTCAGGCCGGCGTGTTCGATCAGGGGCAGGGCGACGTTCTCGGTGACCGTCAGCGACGAAAACAGCGCGCCTTTCTGGAACAGCACACCGAAGCGCCGCTCGATCAGCGAACGCTCATGCTCTGGCAGGCTCGGCAGGTTCTGGCCGAACACTTTGACCATGCCTTCGCTGGGCCGGCGCAAGCCAACGATGCTGCGCAGCAGCACCGACTTGCCGCTACCGGAACCACCGACCACGGCCAGAATCTCGCCTTTGTACAAGTCCAGGTCGAGGTTCTCGTGCACGCTCTGGCTGCCGAAGCGATTGCACAAGCCACGGACTTCGATCACCGCCTCGGACGGCATGCGGGGTAGACGACTCACCAGCCCATCTCCATGAAGAACAGCGCGGCGACCGCATCGAGCACGATCACCACGAAGATCGATTGCACCACACTCGAGGTGGTGTGGGCGCCGACCGATTCGGCGCTGCCGCTGACCTTGAAACCTTCCAGACAGCCGATCGCGGCGATCAGGAACGCGAAGATCGGGGCTTTGACCAGGCCAACCAGGAAATGTTGAATCCCTATGTCGCTTTGCAGCAGCGACAGGAACATCGCCGGCGAGATATCCAGCGACACCGCGCAGACCACAGCACCACCGATGATCCCGCAGATCATCGCCAGAAAGGTCAGCATCGGCAGCGCCACGAGCAATGCCAGCACGCGAGGCACTACCAGCAACTCCATGGGGTCGAGGCCGAGGGTGCGGATGGCGTCGATTTCCTCGTTGGCCTTCATCGAGCCGATCTGCGCGGTAAAGGCACTGGCGGTGCGGCCGGCCATCAGGATCGCCGTGAGCAACACGCCGAATTCGCGCAGGAAGGCGAAGCCCACCAGATCCACGGTAAACACGCTGGCGCCGAAACTGGCCAGCACCGTCGCCCCGAGGAACGCCACCACCGCGCCCACCAGAAAGGTCAGCAACGCCACGATGGGCGCGGCGTCGAGGCCGGTCTGTTCGATGTGCGCGATCATCGGTGTGATCCGCCAGCGCTTGGGCCGGAACAGGCTTCGGGCGATGGTTTCGAGGATCAGGCCAACGAAGCCGAGCAATTGCAGGGTGTCTTGCCAGACCGTGTCGACGGCGCGACCGATGCGCGTCAGCAACTGCACGCTGACGCTGATTTCCGGCTCCTTGATCGGCACGCAAAAGTCGGTCAGCGAGCGATACACCGTTTGCAGCAACGCGCGGTCGGCGACAGAAATCGTGCAATCGGGGTGTTCGGCGGACTTGCCCAGACGCTCGGAGCCAAGCAGTTCCACCAGCAGCGACGCGCCAGCGGTGTCGAGGGCGCCGAGGCCGTTGAGGTCGATGGGGGTGCTGGCGTCGTACTGACCGCGGAGCGTTTCGCTCAGGTGCTTGAGCTCGGCGTAATGAGCAAGCGTCCAGTCCCCGGTAACCCGCAGACGGGCAGGGGTGATCGAAGTGTCCAGTCGGGCATTACCGGTCATCGAGCTGCTGGTCATAAGCTCCGTGCTTGTTCGGCTAAATTCGCGAACCTACGTAATAGCACGAACCGGATTACTTTTCTTTGGTCGGTGTGCTGTCCGTGACTTCGAAACGCAGAACGCCGATCACCTGGCCGTCTTCGGTCAGCACTCGCACCTGCCAGTCACCGACCGGGTTGCCAGGGAAAACCTGCTTGTGGGTCCACGCCCGGTAGCCTTCCTTGCGCCCGCCGTGGATGTCGAGGGCGATGCGGTCGACCTCTTTGCCGTTGAACTGCCACACGTGATAAATCCGCTCATCGAGCCCGCGCGGTGCGTTGATCGCGGTGTAGGCGTAGAGCCCGCCGCCACGGATCTGCTCGGCGCTGACTTGTTCGAGGCTCGCACCGGGGGTGCGGTCCTGCAGCTGGGTGCTGATCGCAACGTCAGTCATCCACAGCGTCGCCGGCGGCACCCATGAACGCAGGACCCAGCCTACGCCGCCGATACCGATGGTGATGCTGAGGATCGCCAGCGCGTTGCGCACGGTGCGGATCGGGAAGATCGACGCCAGGCTCGGGAACGACAGCACCACGGCCGTCCCCAGCGCCCATTTGAAGCTCTGCGACGTGGTCAGGTGCATGATCACCGGCAATGCGGTGAGCAGGGCGGCGAACAGGGTCAGGGTGTGCAGCGCGAGGAATGCCCAACGCCGGGGGGCCAGCCATTTGTAGTAGAGCGGATCGATGATCGAGATAAGCGCGGCGATGCACAGCAGACCGGTGAACACCAGTTGGCCGCTGTTCCAGGTGGTGGTGATGAAGAAGAACGGCAGGACGAAAAACAGGCTTTCCTGGTGGATCATCTGCGTCGCGTAACGCAGCAGCGGCTGGGGGATTTCCCGTTTGAAGACTCGCGTGAACAGCTCGGTCAGGCTGTTTTCCAGCATCAGCCAGATCCAGCTCAGCAGCATGATCGTGGTGATCCAGCTCGCCAGCCCCTGTTGCCGGTCGACCAGGATGAAACTGCCGACCCCGGAGATGAAACCACCGAGCGCAATGACCCCGGGGTAGCGCTTCATCAGTTCGAGAATGCGCTGGATCAGGAGGGTCAATTTGAGCATTTGGGCGGTTCACGACAGTCGAGGAAAAAAACCTCGACAGAGTACCGCCCGCCGGGGCCCGTGGCGAGGCTGTCGATCAGTCTGAATGCACGGATTGGCGTCTGTGCAGGCGCCAGCCGAGCAGGATCAGTAACACTGCGCCCAATCCACCGCCTACTAGCCACACCACTTGATCGTCACTGAGCAACGGCTTCTCGATCCGCAGGTATCCCGGTTGCATCAGCAACTCGCGCATGGCCTTGTTCGCCGCTTCCAGCGTCACCCCTTGCAGCTCAAGGGCGGGATCGGCGAAACGGCCATCCTCGTAGTCGCCCAGTGCGCTCCAGTAATAGTCGGCCATGCCGCTGTTACCCTGCACGGCCCAGGCCTGGTGGGCGATGGCCGCCTGTTTGATGCGGTTGAACGTGTCGGCGTCGAGGCCGTTTTTCAGCAGGTCGGCCTTGAGGTCTTCCAGGACTTGCTCGGCCTCGGCGATATCACCGCGATCCAGGTCAGCGTTCAGGCTCATGAAACCGACACCGCCGAACACTTCACGCTCGGCCCACGGCCCATAGGACAGACCATGGTTGAGGCGCAACTGGCGATAGAGCGCCCACTCCAGGTATTCCTTGAGCAGATCGAAGGTTTCATCGTATTGGTCGTCCAGCACGGGCTCCGGCACCAGCCAGTGCAACTTGGCACTGTTGCCGATGAAGCCGCGGGTCAGCGTGCGTTCATGGGCGGCGCTGGCGCGGATGTCCGGCAATGGCCGGTGTTCGCTTGGGTCGACCGCTTCCAGTGCGCCCCACGCCCGTTCCAGATAGGCAGGCAGCAGCTTGTCGAGGTCACCGACGACGATCAGGGTCATATTGTTCGGCGCGTACCAGGCCTTGCGTACCTTCTCCAGTTGTTCACGGGTCAGGCCATCGACCTCGGCCCGCTGCGGGCATTTCAGACCCAGTTCGACCGCCAGTTGATTGCTCGCGGAATGCCCCAGGTCCTGACGGTCGAGAAAGCGCCGCAGACGTGTGTAATGGCCGCCATCTTCGCGCTCGACCACCCGTTTGGCGGCATTGATCGCGTTGTCGTCGATGCGGGTCTGGGTCAGCAAGTCCAGCAGCAGGTCGAGGACCTTGCGCTGGTTTTTCGCCGGGGCTTCGATGACGAACGTGGTGTCGGCGTTGCTGGTGAACGCGTTCCAGTCGCCGCCAAGGGCCTGCATGCGCTCTTCGAGGCCACCCTCGCCGGTGGCGTCGATGCCGCTGAACAACAGGTGTTCGAGCAGGTGCGGCAGCTCTTTTTCATTGCAGTCGAAATCGTCGAGACCGACGCCCACCACCAGCCGGATCGCCACATGCCCGCGTTCGGTGCCGGGCTTGAGCAGCAATTGCAGGCCATTGGGCAGGGCATAGCCTTCGACCTGAAAGCGGTCCAGGGCGAGGGCGGGCAGGGAACCGAGCAACAGACAAGCGAACAACAGGCAACGCATAACGAGCTTCCATACAGCTGAATTGGAGATCCGTGTCGTCAGCCCGGCCGCGAGGCCGAACCTTGAGTTACTGACTGACCACAGCCCCAGACGTTCAAGGCGAATGCGTGATGTCCGCCATATCGTCGGTCTCGAGCGCGCCGGTATCGGAAGTTTCCAGCACCACATAGGCGCTGCTGCAAAACAGCGAGTTCAAGCGTTTCATGTCGGCAATCAACTCCAGGTGCAGCGAACTGGTCTCGATACTTTGCACGATCTTGCGTTGCAAACGGCTGACATGGGCATGGGCCAGGCGCCGCTCCTGCGCACGGAAGCGCCGTTTCTCGCGCAGCAACTGGCGCGCACTTTCCTTGTCACCGCTAAGGAACACCGACAGCCCCAGCCGCAGATTGGAGATCAATTGGCTGTGCAGCCCGGCCAGTTCTTCCAGCCCGTCCTCGGAAAACGAACGGCGCTGCGAGGTCTTTTGCTGCTGCACCTTGCGCAGCATGCGTTCGATCAGGTCGCTGGCGAGCTTGAGGTTGATCGCAAGCTCGATGATTTCCGCCCAGCGACGACTGTCCTGCTCGCCAAGATCCTCACGGGGCATTTGCGCCAGATACAGCTTGATCGCGCTGTACAGCGCTTCGACGTCGTCGGTCAGCTTGCGCATTTCCTGGGTGACGGCGGTCTGTTTGCCGCGCAGCACGTCGAGGGTTGCGTCGAGCATGTTGTCGATCAGGTCGCCCATGCGCAGGGTTTCCCGGGCGGCATTGGCCAGCGCCAGGCTCGGCGTGACCAGTGCTGTCAGATCGAGATGACGAGGTTTGGCAGTGCCGTTGATCTCCGGCCGCTCCGGCAACAGCCAGGCGCACAGCCGCGCCATCGGCGCGACGGTGGGAACCAGGATCAGACAGCGGGCAGTGTTGTAGAGCAGGTGGAAGCCGATGACCATTTCCTGCGGGCTGAAATCCAGGCTGTCGATCCAGTGCACCAGCGGGTCGAGCACCGGAATGATCAGCAGCAGGCCGATCAGCTTGTACAACAGGCTGCCCAGCGCCACTTGCCGGCCGGCGGCGTTCTGCATGCTGGTGCTCATGAACGCCAGCACGCCACTGCCGATGTTGGCGCCGATCACCAGTCCGATCGCCACCGGCAGACTGATCACATTGGCGCCGGCCAGCGTCGCGGTCAGCAGCACAGCGGCGAGGCTTGAGTAGGAAATCATCGCGAACAACGCGCCGACCAGGGCATCCAGGAGGAGGTCGCCGGTCAGCGAGGCGAAGATCACCTTCACGCCTTTGGCGTGAGTGATCGGTCCGGCGGCCTCGACGATCAATTGCAGCGCCAGAATGATCAGCCCCAACCCGATGGCCACACGGCCCATCTGCCCGAGCCGCGTCTGTTTGCGCGACAGGAAGAAAATCACCCCGAGGAAAATCAGCAGCGGCGACAGCCACGACAGATCGAATGTCAGTACCCGCGCCATCAGCGCGGTACCGACGTCGGCCCCGAGCATGGTCACCAGGGCCGGGGTCAGCGCCATCAGGCCTTGGCCGACGAAGGAGGTCACGAGCATGGCGGTGGCGTTGCTGCTTTGTACCATCGCGGTCACGAGGATGCCGGCGATGAAGGCCAGCCAGCGTCTGGACATGTTCTGGCCGATCACATGGCGCAGGTTGGTGCCGTACACCCGCAGGATGCCGGTTCGGACGATGTGCGTGCCCCAGATCAGCAGGGCCACGGCAGAAAGCAGATTGAGCAGGGTGAGCATGCAGACCCCCTGTAGTTGCAGCGCCCCAAAGGGGCAAGTTGACGATACCGCGCGATTTCTACGTGTTGTTCTTAAGCTGTAGTTGGCTAACGGTCCGGGCGCCAGCATTGCACAGCTAAAGTGCGGATTGAAACAAAAGTGTCATGAAAACAGCTTCATGCGGCCATGAAAAAAGGGCCCGGAGGCCCTTCGATCATCAGCGCAGCGTCCGGGTTACTGTCCCGGAATATCCTTGCGCAGTTTCACCGGATCCTGCTGTTGTTTCTTCTTGGCCATCGCGCCACGCAGCTTGATGTTGATCGCTTCGACTGCCAGCGAGAACGCCATGGCGAAGTAGACGTAGCCTTTCGGTACATGCACGTCGAACGCTTCGGCGATCAGCACGGTGCCGACCACCAGCAGGAACGACAGCGCGAGCATTTTCAGCGACGGGTGCTTGTCGATGAACTCGCTGATCTTGCCCGAGGCCGCCATCATCACCAGTACCGCCACGATGATCGCCGCGACCATCACAGGGACGTGGGAGACCATGCCGACGGCGGTGATCACCGAGTCCAGCGAGAACACGATGTCGATGATCGCGATCTGGATGATGGTGTAGAGGAAGTTGCCGCCCTTGCCGCCAGGCGTGTCGTCGCTTTCGTCTTCACCTTCCAGCGCGTGGTACATCTCCTGGGAGCTTTTCCACAGCAGGAACAGGCCACCGAAGAACAGGATCAGGTCACGCCCGGAAATGCCCTGGCCGAACACCACGAAAAGGTCGGCGGTCAGGCGCATGACCCAGGTGATCGACAGCAGCAACAGGATCCGCGTGATCATGGCCAGGCCAAGACCGAAGATCCGGGTGCGCTGCTGCATGTGTTTGGGCATGCGGCTGACCAGGATCGAAATCATGATGATGTTATCGATGCCCAGAACGATTTCCAGGGCGGTCAGGGTAAAGAAGGCAACCCAGATCTCAGGGTTGGTCAGCCATTCCATGTGTATTCCTTTGAGCGTGTGTTAAACCAGGACGCCAGCAAGCAGCTGGCGTTCTGGTGAGTTGATGCCGTTACAAAGTGCTGAACAGCGGGAAAGTCCCCAACAGCAAGGCTGCGACCAGTATGCACAGGCAGACCAGCACTGCCCACTTCAGGGTGAAACGCTGGTGATCGCCGAACTCGATCCCGGCCAGTGCCACCAGCAGATACGTCGACGGTACCAACGGGCTCAGCAGGTGGACCGGCTGGCCAACGATCGAAGCACGGGCCATTTCCACCGCGGTGATGCCGTAATGGCTGGCGGCTTCGGACAACACCGGCAACACGCCGTAGTAGAACGCGTCGTTCGACATGAAGAACGTGAACGGCATGCTCACCAGCGCCGTGATCACCGCCAGGTACGGGCCGAGGAAATCAGGGATTACTGCCAGCAGGCTTTTCGACATGGCATCGACCATGCCGGTGCCCGACAGGATACCGGTGAAGATGCCCGCCGCGAAGATCAGACTGACCACCGACAGCACGCTGCCGGCGTGGGCCGCGACGCGGTCCTTCTGCTGTTGCAGGCAAGGGTAGTTGACGATCATTGCAATACTGAACGCCACCATGAACAGCACCGGCAGCGGCAACAGGCCGGCGATCAGGGTGCACATCAGCGCCAGGGTCAGCAGGCCGTTGAACCAGATCAGCTTCGGACGACGGGCATCCGGGAACTGCGACACGCTGATTTCGCTGTGATCGATTTCGTCGCCGATCAGGTGCAGCTCACCCAGACGCGCACGTTCACGTTTGCCGTAGAAGTAGGCAATGATCAGGATCGCCACCACACCGGCAGCCATGGCCGGGATCATCGGTACAAAGATGTCCGACGGGTCCACGTGCAGCGCACTGGCGGCACGAGCGGTCGGGCCGCCCCATGGGGTCATGTTCATCACGCCACCGGCGAGGATGATCAGACCGGCCATGATCCGCGGGCTCATGCCGATACGGCTGTAGAGCGGCAGCATGGCGGCCACGCAGATCATGTAAGTGGTCGCGCCGTCACCATCGAGGGAAACGACGAGCGCCAGTACGGCGGTACCGACCGAAACTTTCAACGGGTCGCCCTTGACCAGTTTGAGGATCTTGCGCACGGCCGGGTCGAACAGGCCGGAGTCGATCATCAGGGCGAAATACAGAATGGCGAACATCAGCATCACGCCGGTCGGCGCAAGCTTGGTAATACCTTCGAGCATCATCGGGCCGATCTTCGGGGCGAAACCACCGAACAGGGCAAACAGGATCGGGATGATGATCAGAGCGATCAGCGCGGACAGGCGCTTGGTCATGATCAGGAACATGAACGTGATGACCATGGCGAAGCCAAGGAAAGTCAGCATGGGAATACTCCAGGCGTAGCGCGGCTAGGTAAGTGAGCGGATCGGGCAGGATCAGCGCAGAACGGGAAGCACGAGACGTACGGGCGGAGTTGCAGCGAGGAGGCGGGTTACAGAGGACATCAGAATCACCATTGTTGTTGTTAATTGGGCCTGACGTGCGAGCAATCACACGCGTTGGCCAACCGGTCTGTTGCCGGTAGTGGCGGCGATCCTAATCGGGGAACCTTTCAGCTACCTTTCGCCGCTGAAAGCTTCGGGCGAATGACCAACCGGCCGTCGGATGCGGCTAGAGTCAATGAACACGGGAACGGGAGGGCAGGGAGATGAATGAATTGCACGGCGGCGGCTGCCATTGCGGACATATCCGCTATCAGTTCAGCGGAGCGTTGCAGGACATCGCCCACTGTCATTGCTCGATTTGCCGGCGGGTCAGCGGTGGCATCGTCACCACCTGGATCACGGTGCCGGCGGTGAACTTCCAGTGGCTGGCCGGGACGCCTTCGCGCTATGACTCGTCGACCAGTTGTGCACGGTTCTTCTGTCCGAACTGCGGCGCACAACTGGCGCTGGTGACGGTGCTCAGCCCCGAGAGCATCGATCTGACCGTCGCCACCCTGGATCATCCGGAGCAGGCCGCCGCCGAGCGGCACATCTGGACCGACAGCCAGTTGCCGTGGCTGCATCTGGATGAACATTTGCCGGGCGAACCCGAAGAGACTCTTTAGGTTAAAAAATAGACAGATCCAGCGGCCGCATCGCGCCCATCCAGATCGCATGCTCGGTGTGATCCAGCAAGTCATCGCCCGTATCCGGATGCAGGAACACCACCAGCCCCTTGCGATTGAGCGCCAGCCACGGCAACACGTCGCCGATCAGTTCCGGGCCGAAGGCCAGTTGGCAGCTCCAGTCCGGGTGCGGGCCGACCGGGCGTTCATGCACGCGGCCCATTTTCAACGGGAACAGCACCGCTGCCTGCTCACACAGCGCACGCGCCTGTTCGATCGTGCTGGCGTCGTAATAAACGTGGGCGTGATAACCCTTGATCGTCTGCATCGCAAACCCTCTGAATCGGTTCGAACCCTCGGCGTTGGCCGTATGTCACACGCCATACAAGGGAAAACAAAAGGGATCTCAGCCATGAAAAATGCCGAAACCCCGGCGGTAAAAGTGGTGCTCTATGGTGCCATTAGTAGCCTGGGCAGTGCGTTGATGGCTGAATTGCTGCGCCGTCAGTATGAAGTCATCGCCATCCTCGACGACCTGACCGCCCTCGCGCCACGCCCGGGCCTGCGCACCAAGAGCGGCGACCTCTTCGATGCCGAACGGGTCAACCAGAGTGTGGCCGGCAGCTCGGCGGTCATTTGTCTGCTCGATGCACCGGGCCTGCCGTTCAGCAGTGAACATGTGGAAAAGTCCGTGGTGCTCGGGCCGGTAGAGCAGGTGCTGGCGGTGGATGCGCTGATCGAAGGCCTGCAAGCGGCGAACGTGTCGCGACTGTTTGTCGTGGGGGATTTCGCGCTGCTGGACGAGCCGGATCTGGATGATCGCCTGCAACGCCACGCCGCCGAGGAAATCCGCGAAGCCCTGCAAGGCAGCCCGTTGAGCTGGACGCTGGTCAACTCGCCGCGTGGAGTGGCGGGGCTGACCATCGAGCATTTCAGTCAGGTCAGCAGCAGTCTTGAGCCGGGGCTGGCCGAACCGCTGGAACGCCTGAGCCGGGTGGCCGTCGGGATGGCCGATGAGCTGCGGTTGAATCTGCATGTGGGCGAGCACGTAAGTTTTGTCGCGGCGTCGGACGCCTGATCACACCGCGATAGAAGGCAAATCCATTCCCGTCAGCGACTGAGCGCTGCTGGCCTGCTCGGCCATCAACCAATCGACAAACTGCTGAATCAACGCCCCTCGGCGTTTGCGCTGCGGCAGCACCACGTAATAACCGAGGCGGGAGAGGGTGGTTTCGGCAATTGGCCGGCACAACAAACCCTGGGCCAGCAAGTTATCCACAAGGTGACGCCAGCCAATCGCCACGCCCTGACCGCCAATCGCCGCTTGAATCAGCAAGGTGTAGTTATCGAAACGCAGCTGTCCCGGCGCGGGCGGCGTGTTGATACCAAGTTCGCGGAACAGGCCGCTCCAGTCGAACCAGTTGCTGCTGTTTTCCCCGCGCAGATGCAGCAGCGGAAACTCCAGCAAAGCCTGGGCAGGCAAGGGCAGAGAGCGATCCTTGAGCAACTGCGGGCTGCACACCGGGAACACTTCTTCGCTGAACAACCAGTGACTTTCGCCTTGTTTGAAGCGACCGTCGCCGAACAGTACGGCAACGTCGATATCCGGGCGCAGCATGTTGTGATTGCGCTCGCTGGTGACCAGGCTGACATCCACCTGCGGATTGGCTTCGTGAAAACGGTGCAGGCGCGGCATCAGCCAGTACGCCGCGAAAGCGAAATCGGTGGCGACCTGCAGTACTTCATGTTGCTGCTGCGCGCTGATCGCACTCAATCCTGCGTCGATATTCTGCAAACCTAAGGTAACTTGCTCGAAAAGGATCGAGCCGACCTCCGTCAGCTCAATGCCTCGGTAGATCCGGTCGAACAGCCGCGTCCCGAGCTGTTCCTCCAGCCGTTTGATCTGCTGGCTGATGGCCGGTTGAGTGGTGCCGAGTTCCACCGCCGCCGCAGTAAAACTGCGATGACGGGCCGCCGCTTCGAAGGCGCGCAGCAGATCCAGCGACAAATCACCGAGGGCTTCATACATAAGCTGTGCTTATCCTAGTCATTGTCCGGCGCGGGCTTTACCGGATATTGCGGGGAATCCATGCTCGATCGCAGCAATGTCGCATAAATATTCACTATGGAATGCCGCGATCACATGAAGCGCAAGAACATTCTCTTCATCATGGCCGATCAAATGGCCGCGCCAATGTTGCCGTTCTACGGCCCGTCGCCGATCAAACTGCCGAATCTCAGCCGCCTCGCCGAACAAGGCGTGGTGTTCGATGCCGCGTACTGCAACAGCCCGTTGTGCGCGCCTTCGCGTTTCACCCTGGTCAGCGGCCAGTTGCCGAGCAAGATCGGCGCCTATGACAACGCCGCCGATTTCCCCGCCGACATTCCCACCTACGCTCATTACCTGCGCCGCCTCGGTTACCGCACCGCGCTGTCGGGCAAGATGCATTTCTGCGGTCCCGATCAACTGCACGGTTACGAAGAGCGCCTGACCAGCGACATCTATCCGGCGGACTACGGCTGGGCAGTGAACTGGGATGAGCCCGATGTACGGCCGAGCTGGTATCACAACATGTCCTCGGTGTTGCAGGCCGGACCATGTGTGCGCACCAACCAGCTCGACTTCGACGAAGAGGTGGTGTTCAAGGCACAGCAATACCTGTTCGATCATATTCGCGAGGACGGCGACCAGCCGTTTTGCCTGACCGTGTCGATGACTCACCCTCACGACCCGTACACGATTCCCAAGGCGTTCTGGGATTTGTACGACGATGCGGATATCCCGCTTCCGACAACGCCGGATCAGCACTCACTCGATCCGCATTCCCAGCGGTTGCTCAAGGTCTACGACCTGTGGGACAAGCCGCTGCCTGTGGATAAGATTCGCGACGCGCGCCGGGCGTACTTCGGTGCGTGCAGCTACATCGACGCCAACGTCGGCAAACTCCTGCAAACCCTCGAAGATACCGGGCTGATCGATGACACCATCATCGTGTTCTCCGGCGACCACGGCGACATGCTTGGGGAAAAAGGCCTCTGGTACAAAATGCACTGGTTCGAGATGGCCGCGCGGGTGCCCCTGTTGATAAGTGCCCCCGGTCAGTTCAATGCAGGCCGTGTCAGCGCCGCCGTGTCCACCGCCGACCTGTTGCCAACTTTCGTGGAGCTGGCCGGTGGCAGCCTGGAACCCAATCTGCCGCTGGACGGCCGCTCGCTGGTGTCGCACCTGCAAGGGCGGGGCGGTCATGACGAAGTGTTCGGCGAATACATGGCCGAAGGCACCGTCAGCCCGCTGATGATGATCCGTCGTGGCGCCTTCAAATTTATCTACAGCGAAACCGACCCTTGCCTACTCTTCGATGTGGATAACGATCCACGGGAGCAGGAAGAACTCAGCAGCTCACCGCAACATCGCCAGCTGTTCGACGATTTTCTCGCCGAAGCGCGGACCAAGTGGGACATTCCGGCGATCCACCACGATGTTCTCGAAAGCCAGCGCCGCCGTCGTTTCGTTGCCCAAGCGCTGACTATCGGCAAGCTGAAGAGCTGGGATCACCAGCCGCTGGTGGACGCCAGTCAGCAATACATGCGCAACCACATCGACCTCGATGACCTGGAGCGCAAGGCCCGTTATCCACAACCCTGCCAAAACCAATAACGTTAAGGGGAAGTCCATGGTCAAGTTATCCACAATCGTGACGGTCAGCCTGCTGGCACTGGGCAGCGCATCCGCGTTCGCCGAGAGCTGCGACACGGTGAAAATGGCCGACCCCGGCTGGAGCGACATCGCCGCGACCAACGCCATCACCGGGTTTCTGCTGGATGGCATGGGCTACAAGGCCAAGGTCGACACCCTCGCGGTGCCAATCACCTTCGGCGGTTTGAAGGACGGCCAGGTCGACGTGTTCCTCGGCAACTGGATGCCGGCGCAGCAGGGCTTCTACGACAAGTTCGTCGCCACCGGGGACGTCACGCAACTGGCGAAGAACCTCGACGGCACCGAATTCACCCTGGCAGTACCGGATTATGTGTGGGACGCGGGTGTGCATAACTTTGCCGACCTGAACAGATTCGCCGACAAGTTCGAGAAGAAGATCTACGGCATCGGCTCTGGCGCGCCGGCGAACATCTCGCTGCAAGAAATCATCAAGAAAAACGACTTCGACCTGGGTCAGTGGAAGCTGATCGAGTCCAGTGAACAGGCGATGCTGGCCGAAGTCTCGCGGGCGGTGAAAAAGCAGAAATTCGTCACCTTCCTCGGCTGGACCCCGCACCCGATGAACGTTCAGCTGAAAATGCATTACCTCAAGGGCGGCGAGAAATACTTCGGCGACACCGGCAGTGTCTACACCCTGACCCGCAAGGGCTACGCCGAGGCCTGTCCGAATGTGGGTAAATTGCTGACCAATCTTTCGTTCACTCAGGAGATGGAGAACAGCATCATGGCTGAGGTGGTGAACAAGAAAGTCAGCAATGCGGATGCGGTGAAGGCTTGGATCAAGGCGAATCCGGGGGTTTTGGATAAGTGGCTTGACGGGGTGAAGACGGTGGATGGGAAGGATGCTTTGCCCGCTGTAAAAGCCAAGCTTTGATTGCGGTGTGCTGACGATTTGTGTTCGCTTTAGATCTTTCCCCCCTCACCCCAACCCTCTCCCCCCAAGGGGGCGAGGGGGAAAGGGAGCCGATCTTCAAGTTTTTCAGATCCTGAGTTCGACTCAGGAGTTGCAGGTCGATGTATTCAAACCAAACACCGCGGTCAGTCCCCTCTCCCTCCGGGAGAGGGTTAGGGTGAGGGGCTTTTCCTGACTGACACCCTGATACCCTCCACACACCAAAAACTCCAAACCGAGAGGATCCATGGCCCTCCCCAGCCGCCGCTCACTGTTCCCCTTCCTGACCTGGCTGCCCCGGCAAACCCGCGCCAGCGTCGGGCGGGACCTGGTCGTAGGCCTCAGCGGCGCGATTCTCGCCTTGCCCCAGTCAATTGCCTACGCGCTAATCGCCGGTCTCCCACCCGAGTACGGCCTCTATGCCGCGATCATTCCGGTGCTGATCGCCTGCCTGTGGGGCTCGTCGTGGCATCTGATCTGCGGGCCGACGGCAGCGATTTCGATTGTGCTGTTTGCCAGCGTCAGCCCACTGGCCGTGCCGGCATCGCAGGACTACATCACCCTGATCCTGCTGCTGACCTTCCTCGCGGGGATTTTCCAGTGGCTGCTCGGCCTGTTGCGTTTCGGCGCACTGGTGAATTTCGTCTCGCACTCGGTGGTGCTGGGCTTCACCCTCGGCGCGGCGGTGGTGATTGCCATCGGTCAGTTGCCGAACCTGCTGGGACTGGATCTGCCGGCCAAGGCGACGGCGCTGGCCAGCCTGATGGACTTGCTGCGTCATCTCGGGGCTGTGGATAAGCCGTCGCTGGCCCTTGGTGCAAGCACTGTGTTGATCGGTGCGCTGCTCAAACAATGGCTGCCACGTTGGCCGACGCTGTTGATGACACTGGTGCTCGGCAGCCTGGTGGTGTGGCTGTGGCCAGCGATGTTTGGCCATGTTCATCTGGTCAGCGCTTTTGTCGGGCGGCTGCCGCCGTTCAGCGGTCTGCCGCTGGATATGGATCTGGTCCTGCGCCTGCTGCCCAGCGCCGTGGCGGTGGGCATGCTCGGGCTGGTCACCAGCCTGTCGATTGCCCGTTCGATTGCTGCGCGCTCGCAGCAATTGCTCGATGCCAACCAGGAAGTCCGTGCTCAGGGGCTTTCGAACATTGTCGGGGCGTTCTTTTCGGGATCGTTGTCCGCCGGTTCGTTCACCCGTTCCGGGCTGAGTTATGAGGCCGGGGCCTGTTCGCCGCTGGCAGGGGTTTTCTCGGCTTTGTGGGTGGCGCTGTTTGCGATTTTCGGCGCTGGGTTGATTGCGCACATTCCAATCCCGGCCATGGCCGGCAGCATTCTGTTGATTGCCTGGGGGCTGGTGGATCATCGCGGCATTCGTGCATTGCTGCGGGTCAGCCGGGCCGAGTTCGTGGTGATGGGACTGACCTGCGTCGCCACCTTGCTGCTGGAATTGCAGACGGCGATTTACGCCGGTGTGCTGGCCTCGCTGTTTTTCTACCTCAAACGCACCTCGCAACCCAGGGTGCAGCATTGGCGTGATGGCGAGGACGATGTGCTACGGGTCGGCGGCTCGATCTTTTTCGGCGCCAGCCACTACCTGCAAGTGCGCCTGCAACGGATGCACGGCGCGCGGGTGGTGATCGAGGCGCAGCAGATCAACTTCATCGACTATTCCGGCGTGGAAATGCTCCATCAGGAAGCCCGGCGCCTGCTGCGCCAGGACCGCAGCCTGACCTTGCGTCAGGCGCGACCGCAGGTGGTGGAGGAATTGCGCAAACTCGAAGGGCCGGAGAAATGCCCGATCCGATTTGAGGATTGATCTGATATTCAGTGTCGACTTCCATCGCTGGCAAGCCAGCTCCCACCAGGATCAGCTGAATCCCTGTGGGAGCTGGCTTGCCAGCGATGCTTTTAAAGTGCCAGTTGGCGGCGTAGCTCAGCCAGCACTGGCGCCGTGTCGGGACGCACGCCACGCCACAGGAAAAACGCCTCGGCAGCCTGCTCCGCCAGCATCCCCAAGCCATCCATCACCACACCCGCGCCATGCTCAGTGGCCCAGCGACAGAACGCGGTCGGCTCCTTGCCGTACATCATGTCGTAGCACAGGGTCTTGCCCGGCTCGATCAGGCTTGGCGCAATCGGCGGCACGTCGCCGGTAAGGCTGGCAGAGGTGGCGTTGATGATCACGTCCACGGGCTCGCGCAACCAGTCGTAACCGCTGGCCGACACCGGCCCCAGATCACAGAACAATTCGGCCAGTAGCTCGGCCTTGTCTACCGTGCGGTTGGCGATGATCACCGAGGCCGGTTTCTCCGCCAGCAAGGGTTCCAGCGCACCGCGCACCGCGCCGCCCGCCCCCAGCAGCAGAATACGTTTGCCGGTGAGGCTGAACCCGGCGTTGACCGTCAGATCCCGCACCAGCCCGGCGCCGTCGGTGTTATCGCCGAGCAGGCTGCCATCGGCCAGTTTACTCAAAGTGTTCACCGCACCGGCACGCTGGGCGCGGGCGGTCAGGCTGTTGGCCAGGCGATAGGCATCTTCCTTGAACGGCACGGTCACGTTGGCGCCGCGACCGTCCTGGAAAAACGCCGTGGCGCAGCCGGAAAAGTCGTCGAGCGGCGCCAGCAGGGTGCTGTAGTCGAGGCTCTGTCCGGTCTGCTCGGCGAACAGTTTGTGAATCATCGGCGACTTGCTGTGGCCGATCGGGTTACCGAAAACGACGTAACGATCCATCAGAAATCCTCAGGCCTGGGCCAGCCAGTCGCGATCTTGCAGGAAGTAATCGGTCAGGCGCGCTTCTTCGCTGCCCGGCTCGGCTTTCCAGTCGTAGGCCCAGCGCACTTGCGGCGGCAGCGACATGAGGATCGACTCGGTGCGCCCACCCGATTGCAGGCCGAACAGGGTGCCACGGTCGTAAACCAGGTTGAACTCGACATAGCGGCCGCGACGGAATTCCTGGAACTCGCGCTGCTTGGCGGTGAACGCATCGTTCTTGCGACGCTGCACGATCGGCAGGTAGGCGTCGATGTACGCATCGCCAATGGCACGCATGAAGGCGAAGCTGGTGTCGAAGTCCCACTCGTTCAGGTCATCGAAGAACAGGCCGCCGATGCCCCGTGGTTCGTGGCGGTGCTTGATGTGGAAATAGCTGTCGCACCAGGCCTTGTAGCGTGGGTAAACGTCCGGGCCGAACGGCGCGCAGGCCTGCTCGGCGACGCGGTGCCAGTGGATGCAGTCTTCTTCGTTGCCGTAGTACGGGGTCAGGTCGAAGCCGCCACCGAACCACCAGACCGGCTCTTCACCTTCCTTTTCGGCGATAAAAAAGCGCACGTTGGCGTGGGACGTCGGCACATGCGGATTGTGCGGGTGGATCACCAGCGACACGCCAAGGGCTTCGAAACCGCGGCCGGCCAGTTCTGGTCGATGGGCACTGGCGGACGGTGGCAGGCCACTGCCGAAGACATGGGAAAAGTTGACGCCGCCCTTTTCGATCACCGTGCCGTTCTCGATCACCCGGGTGCGACCGCCACCGCCGGCCGGACGGTTCCAGGCGTCTTCGACGAAGCGCGTGCCGCCGTCTTCGGATTCCAGCGCCGCGCAGATGCGGTCTTGCAGGTCGAGCAGATAGGCCTTTACGGCGTCGGTGCGGGTCGTCATGGCTTCACCTTGGATCGGGCGGAACTGCGCGGCGCCCCGCGCAAATGGGCGCGTAGCATACCATCGCAGGCCGGCACGCCGCAGTTGACGAAGATCAAGCATGGGAGTTCGATAGGGGCCTTTCAGAACGTCCCAAGGAGTAGGCAGATGGCCAAGCGAATCCAGTTCCGCGCCCATGGCGGCCCCGAAGTGCTCGAGTATGTTGACTATCAACCTGCCGAACCGGGCCCGCAGCAGGTTCGCGTGAGCAACAAGGCCATCGGCCTGAACTTCATCGACACCTACTACCGCAGCGGACTGTATGCGCCACCGGCATTGCCGTCGGGCGTGGGGGCGGAAGGCGCGGGCATCGTCGAGGCGGTGGGCAGCGCCGTCACCCGGTTCAAGGTCGGTGACCGCGTGGCCTACGGCAGCGGCCCGCTGGGCGCCTACAGCGACGTGCATGTCTTGCCCGAGGCAAATCTGGTGCACCTGCCCGACGCCATCAGCTTCGAAACCGCCGCCGGGGTGATGCTCAAGGGCCTGACCGTGCAGTACCTGTTGCGCCAGACCTATGAACTGCAGGGCGGCGAAACCATTCTGTTCCACGCGGCGGCCGGCGGCGTCGGTTTGCTGGCCTGCCAATGGGCCAAGGCTCTGGGTGTAAAGCTGATCGGCACCGTCAGTTCGCAAGCGAAAGCCGAACTGGCCAAGGCCCATGGCGCCTGGGAAACCATCGATTACAGCCACGAAAACGTCGCCCAACGGGTGCTGGAGCTGACCGATGGGAAAAAAGTCCCGGTGGTGTACGACGGCGTCGGCAAGGACACTTGGCCGGCATCGCTGGACAGCGCAGCCCCTCGCGGCCTGGTGGTCAGCTTCGGCAATGCATCCGGCGCGGTGGACGGGGTGAACCTGGGGATTCTGGCAGCGAAAGGCTCGTTGTACGTGACTCGGCCAACGCTGGCGACCTACGCCAACAATGCCGAGAACCTGCAACGCATGGCAAATGAGCTGTTCGCGATGATCACCAGCGGCAAGCTGAAAGTGGATATCAGCCAGCGTTATTCGCTGGCTGAGGCGGCCAAGGCACAGACCGAGTTGTCGGCGCGGCGCACGACGGGTTCGACTGTTCTGTTGCCATAAAACCGATAGTGGCGGGGATCACGCTCCCCGCCACCAGGCTCTTCGGATTTCAGGCCGGGCGCACAACCTTGCCGGTCGCCAGATCACGAATAAGGCTCGGGTTCTTGCGCCCACCGAGCATTCCGCCCAGCACCAGATCGACCTGGCCCCGGAAATACTGCTCGACCCGCAACCGACTCTTCGCCGCCGGCCGTCCCTGTGGGTTGGCCGACGTCGAAATCAACGGCCCCACCAGCGAGCACAAATCACGCACCTGCGGATGATCGCTGACCCGCAGCGCCACGGTGTCATGCACTCCGGTCACCCACTCGGGCAACAGGTTCTGGTGCGGCACCAGCCAGGTGTTCGGCCCCGGCCAGGTACTGGCCATACGGTCGATCCAGTCCTGAGGGAAGTCCTCGAACAGGAAATCGAACTGACGGATGTTATCGGCGACCAGAATCAACCCCTTGTCCACCGAACGGTTCTTGATCGCCAACAGACGATCCACCGCTTCTTCATTCCACGGGTCGCACCCCAGCCCCCAGACGGCTTCGGTTGGATAGGCAATCACCGCCCCGGCGCGAATCTCTCGTGCGGCTTGTTGCACACGCCAACTGTTGACCATGAAAAACTCTCCGCAAACAGGTTTCGCGCAGTTTACCGATCTTCAATGTAAAACCTAGCTTACCCGCGCAAACCAGCGGCCGTTTTCGCACACCGCACGGCCCTCCATCTCCAGTTCGGTCAATGCCACCAGCACTTTGGGCAATCCCCAGCCACTGCTCTCGGCCAACCCCTCGCTGGTATGGGGTGCAGCGTGCAACAGCCGCAGCAATGGATTATCGGTACTCGGTGCGGTTGTGGACACCGGCAGGTGCTGCCAGCCACGCAGGGCTTCGAGGATGTGTTCGATGGTTTCCACCAGCACTGCGCCGTCGCGGATCAGTTGATGGCACCCACGCGCGCCGGGGTGGTGGATCGAGCCCGGAATCGCGTAGACCTCACGACCTTGCTCCGCCGCCAGCCGCGCGGTGATCAGCGACCCGCTGGCGACACTGGCCTCGACCACCAGCACGCCGAGGGACAAACCGCTGATGATCCGGTTACGCCTGGGGAAGTTGCTCGCTGTCGGCCCGGCGTCCAGTGGAAACTCCGAAATCACTGCACTGCCGGAGGCAATCATCGTGTCCGCCAGCCGTCGATTGCGCTGTGGATAAAATTTTTCCAGGCCTGTGCCCAACACGCCGACAGTTTGCCCGCCGACGTCGAGCGCGGCTTGATGCACGGCGGCATCGATGCCCAACGCCAGGCCACTGGTGATGACGAAACCGGCTCCGGCCAGACTGCGGGCAAACGCCGTGGCGGTGTCCATTCCCGGACGTGAAGCACGGCGACTGCCGACCATCGCCAGTTGCGGTTTTTCCAGAATCGGCGGGGCACCGGCAACAAACAGCAGCGGTGGCGGGTCGGCAATCTGCGCCAGCAAGGCCGGGTAATCCGGTTGGTCCCACATCAGCAAATGCTGGCCCGGGCGCTCTAGCCAGGCCAATGCGCGGCTCGCGCCATCGCGCACTTCAGGACAACGGCGAGCTTCGGCACTTGCCACCGGCAAACCCAGCGAACGCCACGCACTGGCCGGCGCACTGATGGCCTTGGAGGCCGAGCCGAACGCTTCGAGCAACCGGGAAAAACGTTTCGGGCCGATTTCCGGCAAGCGGTGCAGGCGCAAACGCGCTTCCAGTTCCGCCGGGGAAACCGGCATACAGACAGGCATCATCATGGATCATCCTTGATCGTTATAAGCCCCGAACCATTCGGAACAAGCTGTGGATAAGTCTGTTGGTAACTTGTGAAGCCAGCTAAGGATTTCGCACCTTGTCCAGCACCGCCAGCGAGCGCGATGCGTTCAGTACCAGGCCGTAACTGAGTTTGTCGTAGGTGCGGAACACCATCAGCAATCCGGCGCGTTCATCGGGGATTTTCAACGGCTGGCCAGTGATGCGGTCGCGCACGGTTTCGCCGTTTTTCATCACCACCAGCACGTTGCCTTCGGCCAGACCGTCGCGTTTGCCCTTGTTCAGGGTCACCACGTCCATCGCGCCGATCTGCGTCACGCCCCGTGGCACATCGATGATCAGGCCGTTGATGTCGGTAGTGGGGGCACTGGGCATGAAGGTCGAATTGATCGAGCGCTCTTCGCCGCTGAACAAACGGTCGCCGAGGCGTACTTCCTGGGTCGTGCGTTGCAGGGCGAGGGTGGCGACATCGCCCTCGGTGGCGACGATTTCACCGCCGCCGATGTCGTCGGCGTTGATCCCCAGGAACTCCTTGCTCTGCGGATCGGTGTAGACCTTGCCCTGGCGGAAGATGCCGTAGACCGGCTGGTTCGGGTCGAAATGGCCACGGGCGAAGATCCGGTCGCCGGTGCCGCTGAGCACCCGTTCGGCATCGCCGGCGACAATGTACGGCGCCTTGTCGAAGTCCTCGACCTTGTCGACGATGCGATTGCTCAGCAGAAAACTGTTGATGGATTTGAGCGGAATGCTAGGGATCGCTTCGGCCACCGGGCTGCTGCGGATCCGTGGCGACAGCTTGATGGTGCCGCGTGACTCCCCGCGATTGAGGGTCAGGCGGGGCTGGCCGTTGACGTAACTGAGCGTCAGCGTATCGCCCGGATAGATCAGGTTGGGGTTTTCGATCTGCGGATTGGCCCGCCACAGCTGCGGCCACTGCCAGGGTTCGCGCAAATATTTACCGGAAATGTCCCAGAGCGTATCCCCCGAAACCACCGTGTATTGCTGTGGAAAACCTTCCTTGAGTTGCACTTGCCCGTGCGCGGCGCCGGCCGAGGCCAGAAACAGCAGGGCGAGTAGTGATTTCCTCATGCGGTGAATCCCTTTATTATGTGCGTTCGCGTGAAACGCCAGAGCCCCCGTGGCTCGCTCCCTGCTCTATGCTGAAAAGCAAGGAGCTACGTTTCACAACGGTAGCCTGCATCTTCGGACCCGCCAGGCCATCGCCCGACTTTACCTCACACGTGCAGCAATCAAGCTTATGGCCATTTTGAACATCCTCGAATTTCCGGACCCGCGTCTGCGCACTATCGCCAAACCTGTGGCTGTAGTGGACGACGAAGTGCGTCAACTGGTCGATGACATGTTTGAAACAATGTATGAAGCGCCGGGCATCGGCCTTGCCGCGACCCAGGTCAACGTGCACAAACGTATCGTCGTGATGGACCTTTCCGAAGACCGCACCGAACCCCGGGTGTTCATCAACCCCGAGTTCGAATCGCTGACCGACGAAATGGAGCAATACCAGGAAGGCTGCCTCTCGGTGCCGGGTTTCTACGAAAACGTCGACCGCCCGCAGAAGGTCAGGATCAAGGCTCTGGACCGTGACGGCCAACCTTACGAACTGATCGCCGAAGGCCTGCTCGCCGTGTGCATCCAGCACGAATGCGACCACCTCAACGGCAAGTTGTTCGTCGACTACCTGTCCACGCTCAAACGCGACCGGATCAAGAAGAAACTGGAAAAGCAGCACCGCCAGAACGCTTGATGCCCCTCTCCAAAGGCTTGCTGCGGCAAGCCTTTTTCTTTTTATGAGACTCCCCCATGACTGAGCCACTGCGCATCGTTTTTGCCGGCACCCCGGAATTCGCCGCCGAACACCTCAAGGCCCTGCTGGACAGCCCTTACGAGATCGTCGCGGTCTACACCCAACCGGATCGTCCGGCCGGTCGCGGGCAAAAACTGATGCCGAGCCCGGTCAAACAGCTCGCCCTGGAAAACAATATCCAGGTGTTGCAGCCACCGACCCTGCGCAACGCCGACGCTCAGGCCGAGCTCGCGGCGCTGAAACCGGATTTGATGGTGGTGGTCGCCTATGGCCTGATCCTGCCGCAAGCGGTGCTGGATATTCCGCGCCTGGGCTGCATCAACAGCCACGCCTCGTTGCTGCCGCGCTGGCGCGGGGCGGCGCCGATCCAGCGCGCCGTGGAAGCGGGCGACGCCGAAAGCGGCGTGACCGTGATGCGCATGGAAGCGGGCCTCGATACCGGGCCGATGCTGCTCAAGGTCGTCACCCCGATCAGCGCCGAAGATACCGGCGGCAGCCTCCACGACCGTCTCGCCGAAATGGGCCCGCCAGCCGTCGTGCAAGCGATTGCCGGTCTGGCCGCCGGCACCCTGGAAGGCGAAGTGCAGAACGATGACCTCGCCACCTACGCGCACAAACTGAACAAGGACGAGGCGCGCATCGACTGGAGCCGTCCGGCCGTCGAGCTGGAACGTCTGGTCCGCGCCTTCAATCCATGGCCGATCACCCACAGCACGCTCAACGGCGAAGCCCTGAAAGTACTGGCGGCATCGCTTGCCGAAGGCAAAGGCGCACCGGGCACCATCCTCGGCGCCAGCAAGGACGGCCTGCTCGTCGCCTGTGGCGAACAGGCGCTGTGCCTGACCCGGCTGCAATTGCCTGGCGGCAAGGCGCTGAACTTCAGCGATCTGTTCAACAGCCGTCGTGAGAAATTCGCCACCGGCACCGTACTGGGTGCAGCGGTGGACGCGCAATGAACCCGCGTCTGGCCGCCGCCAAGGCACTCGCCGCCGTCCTGAGCGGCAAGGCTTCGCTCAACAGCTCCCTGCCGACGCAACTGGACAAGGTCGAGGATCGCGATCGCGGTTTCACTCAGGATCTGGCATTCGGCACCGCCCGTTGGCAGCCACGGCTGTCGGCACTGGCGGAAAAGCTGCTGCAGAAACCGTTCAAGGCCGCCGATGCTGATGTCGAGGCGCTGCTGCTGGTCGGTCTCTATCAACTGCTCTACACCCGCGTCCCGGCCCACGCCGCCATCGGGGAAACCGTGGGTTGCGCCGACAAGCTGAAAAAACCGTGGGCCAAAGCTCTGCTCAACGCTGTGCTGCGCAATGCCCAACGCGAAAGTGTGGCGATCTTCGCCGAACTGGAGCGCGATCCGGTGGTGCGCACCGCCCACCCGCGCTGGCTGCAAAAATCCCTGAAAGCCTTCTGGCCTGAACAGTGGGAAGCCATCTGCGAAGCCAACAATGCGCATCCGCCAATGATCCTGCGGGTCAACCGCCGCCATCACAGCCGTGACGCCTACCTCGGTCTGCTGACTGAAGCGGGCATCGCCGCGCAGCCGTGCACCTTCAGCCGCGACGGCATCATCCTCGACGCCGCCGCCGACGTGCGCAGCCTGCCGGGTTTCGCCGAGGGCTGGATCAGCGTGCAGGACGAAGCCGCGCAACTGGCCGCCGACCTGCTCGACCTCGCGCCGGGCCAACGGGTGCTGGATGCTTGCTGCGCGCCGGGCGGCAAGACCTGCCATATCCTCGAAGCCGAACCGGCGCTGGCCGGCGTGGTGGCGGTGGATCTGGAAGCCAAGCGCTTGGTGCGGGTGAAGGAAAACCTCGAACGTCTCGGCCTGAACGCCGAACTGATCGCCGCCGACGGTCGCGACACGGCAGCGTGGTGGGACGGCAAACCGTTCCAGCGCATCCTGCTCGACGCGCCGTGCTCGGCCACTGGCGTAATTCGCCGTCATCCGGACATCAAGCTGACCCGTCAGGCCGACGACATCGCCGCCCTCGCGCAACTGCAAGGCGAGTTGCTCGACGCGATGTGGAAAACCCTCGAAGTGGGCGGCATTCTGCTGTACGCCACCTGCTCGACCTTGCCGACCGAGAACACCGAAGTCATCGGCGCATTCCTTGAGCGTACACCGGGCGCCCGGGAACTGGATCTGGCCACGCAAGCCGGGATCAAGCAGCCCCATGGTCGCCAATTGCTGGCCCAGCAGGGTGGGCATGACGGGTTCTACTACGCCAAGCTGATCAAGATCGCTGCCGCGCGCGGCTAAACGGATTCAATGGAGTGACGGGTTGAAAATCATCATCCTCGGTGCGGGACAGGTCGGCGGTTCGCTGGCTGAACATCTGGCCAGCGAAGCCAACGACATCACCGTGGTCGACACCGATGGCGATCGCCTGCGCGACCTCGGCGACCGTCTCGATATCCGTACCGTGCAGGGTCGTGGCTCGCTGCCGACCGTGCTGCGTCAGGCCGGTGCCGACGATGCCGACATGCTGGTGGCGGTGACCAACAGCGACGAAACCAACATGGTCGCCTGTCAGGTCGCCCACACCCTGTTCCATACCCCGACCAAGATCGCCCGGGTACGCGAAGCGTCGTACCTGACTCGCGAAGAACAACTGTTCCAGAACGAAGCGATCCCGGTCGACGTGCTGATCAGCCCCGAGCAAGTGGTCACCAACTACATCAAGCGCCTGATCCAGCATCCGGGCGCCTTGCAGGTGATCGACTTCGCCGAGGGCCAGGCGCAACTGGTAGCGGTGCGCGCCTATTACGGCGGGCCGCTGGTAGGCCAGCAACTGCGCCAGTTGCGCGAGCACATGCCGAATGTGGAAACGCGGGTAGCGGCGATTTTCCGCCGTGACC
Source organism: Pseudomonas sp. SDO52101_S400 (assembly GCF_054071635.1). Classification (NCBI taxonomy): domain Bacteria; kingdom Pseudomonadati; phylum Pseudomonadota; class Gammaproteobacteria; order Pseudomonadales; family Pseudomonadaceae; genus Pseudomonas; species Pseudomonas sp. SDO52101_S400. The sequence goes on from NZ_JBSVWF010000038.1 coordinate 26,829, forward strand.
GACCGATTCTTCCTCAGGGCGACACGGTGATCGAGGCCGACGACGAAGTCTTCTTCATCGCCGCCCGTGAGAACATTCGCGCCGTGATGAGCGAAATGCGCCGTCTCGACGAAACCTACAAGCGCATCGTCATCGCCGGCGGCGGGCAGATCGGCGAGCGGCTGGCCGAGGCCATCGAAAGCCGCTACCAGGTGAAGATCATCGAGATGAACCCGGCGCGCTGCCGATACCTCTCCGATACCCTCGACAGCACCGTGGTGCTGCAGGGCAGCGCGTCGGATCGCGACCTGTTGCTGGAAGAGAACATCGCCGACGCGGACATCTTCCTCGCGCTGACCAACGATGACGAAGCCAACATCATGTCGTCGCTGCTGGCCAAGCGCCTGGGCGCGAAGAAGGTGATGACGATCATCAACAACCCGGCCTACGTCGACCTGATCCAGGGCGGCGACATCGACATCGCCATCAGCCCGCAACTGGCGACCATCGGCACCTTGCTGGCCCACGTGCGGCGCGGCGATATCGTCAGCGTGCACTCGTTGCGCCGGGGCGCGGCCGAAGCCATCGAGGCTGTTGCCCATGGCGACTCGAAGTCGAGCAAGGTCATCGGCAAGGCCATCGAAAACATCGCCCTGCCGCCGGGCACCACCATCGGCGCGATCATCCGCGATGAAGAAGTGATCATCGCCCACGACGACACGGTGATCGCCGCCGGCGACCACGTGATTCTGTTCCTTGTGGATAAAAAGCACATTCGCGACGTGGAGAAGCTGTTCCACGTGGGACTGAGCTTCTTCTGAGCGACCAAGAGGCGAGACCGATGATCGAATCCCTGGAAAAAATGCTCGCCAAGGGTGTGGATAACTCGTTGCTGCGCTTCGGTCTGGGCAAGGGTTATCTGGATTTGGGTGAGAACGCGAAGGCGGCCGAGCATTTCCAGCGTTGCGTCGGCTTCGATCCGAAGTATTCGGCAGCGTGGAAATTGTTGGGAAAGGCGCAGTTGGCGCTGGGTGATCTGACTGCTGCGCGGCAGGCATGGGAGCAAGGTCTGGAAGCGGCCCGGGCCCATGGCGACAAGCAGGCGGAGAAGGAAATGACGGTGTTTTTGAAGAAGCTCGAACGGCAGAAGCCGTGACGACTGTGGATAACCTTGTCTGTCAGGTTATCCACAGATGAGTTCGCGGATCAGTACCAGCGCGCTTCGCCCGGCGGACGCTTCTTGAAGCGCTTCATGCTCCACATGTACTGGCTCGGATAGGCCGCCACATAACGCTCGACCACCTGACTCATCGCTGCGCAGGAGGTTTCGGTGTCGGTGCTGTACATCGCTTCCGGTGCGGCTTCCAGGATCACCTTATAACCGGAGCCGTCCGGCAGGCGCAGCGCATGCAGGAACACCCCGACGGCCTTGCCACCGGCGAGCATGTTCGGCACAAACTTGCTGGTCAGGGCCTGAGTCGCGAAGAACGGCACGAAGATCCCGGCGGATTCGGCCGGTTCCGGGTCTGCGGGGATCCCCACCTGACCACCCTTACGCACTTCCTTGATGACACTGAGGATGCCTTCCTTGGTCGACGCCGCTACGCGGTTGCCCAATTGCACCCGTTGCTTGCGCAGCAATTCATCCACAGCCTTGAGCTTGGGCGGGCGGTAGAAAATGATCGGTTTGCACTGGCTGCAATAGAAGTGGTTGAGCACTTCCCAGTTGCCCAGGTGGCTGGTGATGCCGACCACGCCTTTGCCCGAGGCCAGCGCATCCTTGAGGATGTCGAGGCCTTCGACTTCGCGCACCAGGTCAATGGAACGCTGGGCCGGCCAGATCCAGGCGCAGGCGCTTTCGGTCAGGGACTTGCCGATGTCTTTCAGGCTCTGGCCCACAAGACGTTCACGTTCGGCCGGGTCCATCTGTGGAAAACATTTGGCCAGGTTGATCCGCACCACATCGCGGGAACGGTTGGGGGTTTTCCACATGATCCAGCCAATCGCCGAACCCACGGCCTGCACGGCCCGCCACGGAAGCAAGGCAAACAGCCGCAGAGCGCCAACCAGCATGGCGCCTTTAAACTTTTCCACAGGTCACTCCTGATCTTGTGCTGTGCGCGAGGCGGCCATTCTAACCGCCGTTGACGAGCTGCGCGTAGCGGTCGCAGTCCTGAGTGTGGTCCATGACCATGCCCGAGGCCTGCATCAATGCGTAGCAAATGGTCGGGCCGACGAAAGTGAAACCGGCCTTTTTCAGACCTTTGCTCATGGCCACGGCTTGTGGAGTGATGGCCGGGACTTCGCTGCGATCCTTGAAATGATTGATCACCGGCCGGTTATCCACAAACGACCAGAGGAAGGCCACCGGATCTTCCAGCGCCAGCCAGGCCTGGGCGTTGCGTCGGGCGGCATTGAGCTTGAGGCGGTTGCGGATGATCCCCGGATCGAGCATCAATTCGTCGATTTCAGCGTCGCTCATCTGCGCCACGCGCTGTACGTCGAAGCCGAACAGCACCTCGCGATATCGCTCGCGTTTGCGCAGCACGGTGATCCACGAAAGCCCGGCCTGGAACCCTTCGAGCAAAAGCAACTCGAACAATCCCTGCGCATCGCGTAGCGGCGTGCCCCACTCCTGATCGTGGTAAGCCATGTACAGCGGATCTTCGTTGCACCAAAAGCAGCGTGGCATAAGGCTCCAGGGGGTGGAGGTGCGACTGAATCGGGTATACTCCCGCTCTTTAAATCGCAGCCCAAGAAACAGGTGAATTTCGTGAGCCAGCCTACGCCAGCCGTGCGTACCTTCCAAGACTTGATCCTCGCGCTCCAGCAATACTGGGCCGAGCAAGGTTGTGTGGTACTTCAGCCCTACGATATGGAAGTAGGCGCCGGCACTTTCCACACCGCGACATTCCTGCGTGCCATCGGCCCGGAAACCTGGAACGCCGCTTACGTACAGCCAAGCCGCCGTCCGACTGACGGCCGTTACGGCGAAAACCCGAACCGTCTGCAGCACTACTACCAGTTCCAGGTAGTCCTGAAGCCGAACCCGGACAACTTTCAGGAACTGTACCTGGGCTCCCTCAAGCATGTCGGCCTGGACCCGCTGGTCCACGACATCCGCTTCGTCGAAGACAACTGGGAATCGCCGACCCTCGGCGCCTGGGGTCTGGGCTGGGAAGTCTGGCTCAACGGCATGGAAGTGACCCAGTTCACTTACTTCCAGCAGGCGGGCGGCATCGAGTGCTACCCGGTGACCGGCGAGATCACCTACGGTCTCGAGCGTCTGGCCATGTACCTGCAGGGCGTGGACTCGGTCTACGACCTGGTCTGGGCTGACGGTCCGTTCGGCAAAGTGACCTACGGCGACGTGTTCCACCAGAACGAAGTGGAGCAGTCCACCTACAACTTCGAACACGCCAACGTCGACAAGCTGTTCGAACTGTTCGACTTCTATGAAAGCGAAGCCAAGCGCCTGATCGAACTCGACCAGCCGCTGCCGTTGCCGAGCTATGAAATGGTCCTGAAGGCCTCGCACACCTTCAACCTGCTGGATGCACGCCGGGCGATCTCGGTGACTGCGCGTCAGCAATACATTCTGCGCGTTCGCACCCTGGCGCGTTCCGTCGCCCAAGCCTACCTGCTGGCTCGCGCCAAGCTGGGCTTCCCGATGGCAACCCCGGACCTGCGTGACGAAGTACTGGCCAAGCTGGAGGCTGCACAATGAGTGCTCAAGATTTTCTGGTTGAACTGGGCACCGAAGAACTGCCACCCAAAGCCCTGAACACCCTGGCCGAAGCGTTCCTCGCCGGTATCGACAAGGGCCTGCAGGCTGCCGGCCTGAACTACGAGACCAAAACCGTCTACGCCGCGCCGCGTCGTCTGGCCGTGCTGATCACCGCGCTGGCCACCCAGCAGCCGGATCGCAGCATCAACCTCGACGGCCCGCCACGTCAGGCCGCGTTCGATGCCGAAGGCAACCCGACTCAAGCAGCACTGGGCTTCGCCAAGAAGTGCGGCGTCGAGCTGAGCGAAATCGACCAGAGCGGTCCGAAACTGCGCTACAGCCAGAACATCGCCGGCAAGCCGACCGCCAGCCTGCTGCCGACCATCGTCGAAGACTCGCTGAACGACCTGCCGATCCCGAAACGCATGCGTTGGGGTGCGCGCAAGGAAGAGTTCGTACGTCCGACCCAGTGGTTGGTCATGCTGCTCGGCGACCAGGTCATCGACTGCACGATCCTCGCGCAGAAGGCTGGCCGTGAATCCCGTGGCCATCGTTTCCACCACCCGGAAAGCGTGCGCATCGGTTCGCCGTCGAGCTATCTGGCCGACCTGCGTGCCGCTTACGTACTGGCCGACGCCAACGAGCGTCGCGAAATCATCAGCAAGCGCACCGAAGAGCTGGCGACCCGTCAGGAAGGCACCGCAATCGTGCCGCCGGCGCTGCTCGACGAAGTGACCGCGCTGGTCGAATGGCCGGTGCCGCTGGTGTGCTCGTTCGAGGAACGTTTCCTCGACGTGCCGCAGGAAGCGCTGATCACCACCATGCAGGACAACCAGAAGTACTTCTGCCTGCTGGATGCCGACGGCAAGTTGCTGCCACGTTTCATCACCGTGGCCAACATCGAATCCAAAGACCCGCAGCAGATCGTCGCCGGTAACGAGAAGGTGGTGCGTCCACGCCTGACCGATGCCGAGTTCTTCTTCAAGCAAGACAAGAAGCAGAAGCTCGAAGCGTTCAACGATCGCCTGCAGAACGTGGTGTTCCAGGAAAAACTCGGCAGCGTCTACGACAAGGCCGAGCGTGTATCGAAACTGGCCGCGTACATCGCAGCACGCATCGGCGGCAACGCTTCGTGGGCTGCCCGCGCAGGCCTGCTGTCCAAGTGCGACCTGGCCACCGAAATGGTCGGCGAGTTCCCGGAGATGCAAGGTGTCGCCGGTTACTACTACGCCCTCAATGACGGCGAGCCGGAAGATGTCGCCCTGGCGCTGAACGAGCAGTACATGCCACGCGGTGCCGGCGCTGAACTGCCTGCCACCCTGACCGGTGCGGCCGTGGCCATCGCCGACAAGCTCGACACCCTGGTCGGCATCTTCGGCATCGGCATGCTGCCGACCGGCAGCAAAGACCCGTATGCCCTGCGCCGTGCGGCACTGGGCGTGCTACGGATCCTGATCGAGAAACAACTGGATCTGGACCTGAACGACGCCGTGGCGTTCGCCGTGAATGCGTTCGGTGCCAAGGTCAAGGCTGCCGGCCTGAACGACGCGGTGCTGGAGTTCATCTTCGACCGTCTGCGTGCCCGTTACGAAGACGAAGGCGTGGATGTTGCCACTTACCTGTCGGTACGTGCCCTGAAGCCGGGTTCAGCGCTGGACTTCGACCAGCGTGTGCAAGCGGTTCAGGCCTTCCGCAAACTGCCGGAAGCGGCGGCGCTGGCGGCAGTGAACAAGCGTGTGTCGAACCTGCTGAGCAAAGTGGAAGGCTCCGTGCCAACCGACGTTCAGGCCAAGTACTTCGACAACGCCAACGAGTTCTCGCTGTACTCGGCTATCCAGCAGGCTGACCAGGCTGTACAACCAATGGCCGCGGCACGTCAGTACAACGAATCGCTGGCACGCCTGGCTGCACTGCGCGAACCGGTAGACGCGTTCTTCGACGCGGTGATGGTGAATGCCGAAGACGCCAATGTGCGGGCCAACCGCTACGCGCTGCTGGCGCGTCTGCGTGGCCTGTTCCTGGGCGTTGCCGACATTTCGCTGCTGGGTTGAGGGATTGCTGTTGAAACTGCTGATTCTCGATCGGGACGGAGTGATCAATTACGACTCCGACGCTTACATCAAGTCGGTGGAGGAGTGGATTCCGCTGCCCGGCTCGATCGAAGCGATTGCGCAGTTGAGCAAGGCCGGCTGGACGGTGGCGGTCGCCACCAACCAGTCGGGCATTGCTCGCGGCTACTACGACCTCGCCACTCTCGATGCCATGCATGCGCGCCTGCGCACGCTGGTGGCGGAGCAGGGCGGTGAAATCGGGCTGATCGTGTATTGCCCGCATGGGCCGGACGAGGGTTGCGACTGTCGCAAGCCGAAACCGGGGATGTTGAAAACCATCGCGCAGCATTACAACGTGGCGCTGACGAATGTCTGGTTCGTCGGCGACAGCCTTGGTGACCTGGAGGCCGCCAAAGCCGTCGATTCACAGCCCGTTTTGGTAAAGACCGGGAAAGGCGAAAAGACTCAGGCCAAGACCTTGCCGGTCGGCACCCTGATTTTTGACGATCTGGCGGCGATTGCCGCGGAACTTATCCACAACTAGAGTACTTCTGAAGTTCCTGACCAGGGATTGATCGGGAGTGCGCTTGAACAGTCGGGCATCGCCCCGTAACGGTAAACGTCACTATGTCGATACTGCGGGCCATCAGAATTTTTCTCTTTTACCTGCTGCTGGGCACCACCTCCCTGCTGTGGTGCAGCTTGAGTTTTTTTATCGCGCCCTTTCTGCCATTCAAGGCGCGTTATCGTTTTATCAACGTGTACTGGTGCCGTTGCGCCTTGTGGTTGACCAAGGTGTTCCTCGGTATCCGTTACGAAGTCAAAGGCGCGGAAAACGTGCCTGACCGGCCCTGCGTGATTCAATCGAACCACCAGAGCACCTGGGAGACGTTCTTTCTCTCCGCTTATTTCTCGCCCTTGAGCCAGGTGCTCAAGCGTGAATTGCTGTACGTGCCGTTCTTTGGCTGGGCGATGGCCATGCTGCGGCCGATCGCGATTGACCGCGACAACCCGAAAGCTGCGCTCAAGCAAGTAGCGGCCAAGGGTGATGAACTGCTCAAGGACAATGTCTGGGTGCTGATCTTCCCTGAAGGGACTCGTGTTCCCCATGGCACTATCGGCAAGTTCTCCCGCAGTGGCAGCGCATTGGCAGTGAATGCGGCGCTTCCGGTGCTGCCGATTGCACACAATGCCGGCAAGTTCTGGCCGAAAATCGGTTGGGGTAAAAAGCAGGGTGTGATCACCGTTGTCATCGGTGAACCGATGTATGCCGAAGGTTCCGGCCCCCGCGCAATCGCCGATCTGAATGACCGGGTGCAGGCATGGAACGAGCAGGCTCAACGGGAAATGGGCTCGTTGCCACCGGCACCACAAGCCCCGGCAGCCAGCGATCAAGTGACTGTCTGATTTTTGTGGATAACCTGTGCACGGTTTGTTGGCAATATTCCGAAAACAGCAATTAAGTTACTGATTTTTATATATATTTCTGAAACTGATAAAACACCGTAAAAGGTGCATAAGTTTTTTTCGGAAGTAAGAAAACCGGCTGATATAGCCGGTTTTTTTATGCCTGCTCTTCGGCGATCAGCGGCAGCTCAAGGCGGAATGTGGTGCCCTGATCGATAACACTCAGGCATTCGATCCGCCCGCCGTGGTGATCCACCACGGCTTTGACCATCGACAGCCCCAATCCCACGCCATCGATGCCTTTGGCCGAAGAAAAACGCCGGTATTGAGTGAACAGATCGGGCAGTTCTTCAGCCGCAATGCCTTTGCCCTGATCGCTCAGTTCACAGTGCAGCCAGTCATCGTGGCAGCGAACGCGCAACCGGACCGTGGACCCGTCCGGACTGTACTTGATCGCGTTTTCCAACAGATTGAACAGCGCCCGGGTCAGCAGGCCCTGGTCTGCCAGCACCAGACGTTCCTGGGATTGTTCATCCATATCGTTCAGCAGCTCGATACGCTTCTGCTGGACAATGGGCAGTGCCTGGTCCAGGACGTCCATCACCAGCATCGCAAACAGACTCGGCTGGAACTGATAGGCCTCGGATTCGGCCCGGGCCAGTAAAACGAAACCATCGGTCAACTCCAGCGCCCGACGCACCTGGCGTTCAATCTGCTCGAACAGTGGTGAATCCGTCCCGGCCTGATGCCGGTGGACGTCGAGCAGGGCGAGGATCGCTGAATGTGGCGCTCGCAGGTCATGGGACAAAAAGCGCAACAACACGCCGCGCTGCTCTTCGGCGGCGCGCTCGGCGCTCAGGTCGGTCAGACTCAGCAGCCAACCTATCGGAGTGTCACCGTCCACCGGCAACAACGCGGCACGTTCCAGGCGCAGGCTGCGTTCCTTGTGGTCCCGGAATTCCACTAGAGGTAGGTCGGACAAAAGTGGGCGCAACGCTGTGGATAAATCCGGATAGCCAATACCCGCCAAGTGATCGAGGACTTCATCACCGACCAGATCACTGCCGAACAAGTCACGCGCCTTGCGGTTACCCAACAGGATCTGACCTTTAGGATCACTGATCAGGGTCGCGACCGGCAAGTACTCCAGGCCATCGGCGATGAAACGGCGGGTGTCACGCGTGCGGCTCATGGCCTGTTCAAGCGCCATAATCTGTCCTTGCAACCGGTCGCCACTGGCAAATTGTGTGCGGCGACGTTCGGGGAACACCTTTGGTTCATCGTCCAGCCGGGACAACTCCCAGCCGAAGTAGGTCAGCACGACACTCAGACGTCGCCAGTTCCAGATCAGATAACCGAACAGCATGCCCAGCACTGCCGGCGTAGGGGACCACCAACGCTGAATTTCCGCCAGGCCGGCGCTGGTCAGCAGCACGCCGACCATGCCGATCAGTGTGAGCCAGAGCGCCAGACGTGGTCGCCAAAGCAATAACCCCAGCACGATGGCCACCAGCGCAGCAGACAGCACTGCGCCGCTGACAGGCGCCGGATCATGCAGATTGATCTGCGCACGCCACGACAACAATGCAGTCAGCGGCAACAGCACTAGACTTATCCACACCCACTCGCGCACCAGTTGCCGAAACAGGCGTTGAACCTGACTTTGCACACGGCTTTCGTGGCGGCGTCGGTTAATCATGGAAAACAGGGCAGGGCGGGTTGAATGGTTTCATAGACGACAGGTCTGAGGACGTAGACCCGAAGAATCATAGCGGCTCGACCCATGGTGTGCCGCTTACTTTCACTGCTTTGGTCGAACCGCCGGTGTCGACCACCTATTACCCAAGCGACAAGGAATCCCGCGTATGCGCGTTGCGATACTGGACGATGAACCCGCCGAACTGCGTCGGGTCGAGCAGACCCTGCAACAAATGGCCGAGGCCGGCGAACAGCCCTGGTCGTTGCACAGTTTCGAACGCGGAGAAGACCTGCTGCGGCAATTGCGCCGGGAAACCTTCGACCTGTTGATCCTCGACTGGCAACTGCCCGACCTCACCGGGCTGGCGCTGCTGCGCTGGACCCGCGAGCACATGGATGCGCCACCGGCGGCAATCATGTTGACCAGCCGTGACGGCGAAAGCGATATCGTCCAGGCACTGAATGCCGGGGCCGACGATTATGTCAGCAAGCCTTTTCGTCCTAACGAGTTGAAGGCTCGAGTCACCGCCGTATTGCGCCGGCACAGCCATCAGCGCCCGACCGTGGCCAACGTTCTGCGCTTCAACGATCTGGTGTTCGACGACGCCGAACTGACCGTTACCCGTGAGGGAAAACCGATCATGATGACTGAGCGCGAGTATCGCCTCGCGCATTGCCTGTTCAGCAACCTGGGCCGGCCGTTGTCGCGGGACTATCTATACGAACGGTTCTGGCCCCATGAAGAGATGGCCTCGTCACGACCGCTGGATACCCACATCTATCGCCTGCGCAACAAGCTCGGGCTGACGGCGGATCGGGGTTGGCAGTTGCTGACGATTTATGGGTATGGGTATCGGTTGGAGAGTGTGGCGGCTGGAGAGTGAATCGCAGGCAATAAAAAAAGGCCAACGCTTGTGCGTTGGCCTTTTTTTGCGCCGACCGGGATGTAGGTTCACAGAATAATTGCTTCAAGACCTCCAGCAAACGCTGGTAGAGAATCATTTATTTGGTGAGTCCACTGGCCGGAATTCACTTAATAAATGAGAAAAGCCTACATGTTTCACACAATAACTGGTTGCACGTGAAACAGGGCGCGGGAGGTGATGCCGCGAGAGGCGCGTGGCGCCTGCTAGGCTGTTCTGTCAATCAGAGTTGTGCGCAATGACTGGGTCAACCTCCAGATACTCGTGGCTGCCGTCGCCCCAATCTCCCCCTTTTTCTTTCTGTAGGTAGCCTACAGAAAGTTCTTGCGGTTCGTGCAGAGGCCGGCTATAAATACCTCTCCTTAGGTAACCTGCCTACACAAAGAGAGTACAGCGAGATGAACACCACCCATTACGATCCAAAAGCAGTTGGCGATGCCATCGATAACATCACCGCAGGTTTAGAGCGCGTGATGACTGGATTTGCCAACCTGAAAACGCTCTTGGCGCCTGTCCCCGATGCTTCCGATATCCCTGAGCTCGATCCTCGCAATCCCGCCAATAAGTTCGAGAGCGGCAAGCTGACCGATCGTGGTATTGAGGTGTGCTACCGGCTTTTTGACGCCGGAAAGAGTCGGTATGCCGTTGGTGCGGAAATGGAGATCAGCTTCGGTGCAGCAACCCATCGCTTTGAAGCGTGGAAGAAGGCAGGTGGCCTCGATCGCGAGAAGCTTCCCCTGAACTGAGTAATGACGAAATGACCAGCGCTACCTCCCAGGGCCAACTGGTCATTGTTTCCCGAGAGGTTAGATGCCATGCCAGTCAGAGGGCTCAGTCACCCTCGACCCACTTCCGGCACGGCCTCCGCTCCGACAGCGGGCGCGTCACGCCAAAGCACGATTTCAGGTGATTCAGGTAAATCGAAATCACATTGCTTCATCAGATCAACCAACCTGTATCGCTTGTGATCAACCGAAGACCTAGCGGAGGCTACCTGCTCTGAGTGCTGATCGTGATTTTGACGGTACCGAGCCATTCGCTACTCCTATTGCTGAGCGGTAAGCGTATCACTGGTTCAGGTAGCTTCCTGCTCGCTCATCCAATTCTAATGGGCTAGCCGCAGAAAGATTACTTGGCTCAAAAAATCTAGAACCACGTCTCCCAAAACTCACGCTCGATCGTCATATGGGGGAAATGTACTTTCCACCTGTGGAGAAACGGAGATTTTCCATATAGCTTTCGAGCCCCGTTCTGACGCATGCGTAGTCATTTGGCGCAGCCCGCCCAAAAATGATGCTCAATGCAGTGTCAACCTCAGGTCTCGCTCGGATTTTTTCCGACACAACGGCGAGGCCCACACATTCCAAAATGAGAAACAGCGCTTCCTCAAGGCAAATCATACGGGCCCAAAGCGCATCGATCACAGGCTCACCGTCAACCTGGGCGAGAGCGACGAATGCTCTCTTGTCGCCACTAATTACTGAATCCTCTTCGGCTTCATGCAGCGCAGCAAACAACGCGGCTTCTCCAGAATCCAAATCAGGTCGATTCAAGCCGAGTATGGGATTCGCAGTATCAGCTACCACGATTACTTCCGATGCAGCGGCGATCAATTGGTTGGCGAGTTCAAACGCTTCAACCGAGCCCAATCTGGATAAAGCGGAAGCCGGGTTGGCCAACTTGAGTTGGAATCGAAGCTGAGGGAGGACAGCGAATCCTTCAAGCCCGCATCCCAGAGCCATAGCCAGCTCATTTAGCAGATGGTATTGGCAGATTTTGCGGGCCACGTCGCTGTCGAGTAAGTACAAGAAATACTTACCCCCCAAATCCTTGGATGAACAAAACATGTTCCTGGTTTTCTTCGCTCAGCGATTCTAAGACCGTGTTAGCCCTGAATTTTTGCTCCACAAGCTCAATGGCACCAATCGGGTTGGGCATAAAGTTGAGCGCTTGGTTGGCTCTGGCCCAGTCATCATGCTCCTTGGCGTAAGAAAGAATCAGATGACCCGGATCAATCGCATGTGCTCGACCAACCGACATCGCGCTCGATGCGAGCGTCGCAGCAGAATCTGGACGACCCATTTCACGTACGGGGTTGGGGTGCCCGTTTCTCAATAAAGCGAGAGCAAATGCATCAGCCTCACGCTCTTCGCCATCCTTTCGAACCACCTGGCTGCCCAGGAGGGTATCGGTAACACCAGAAATGTCCTCATCAATAAGGACACCATTATCCTCAAGGTGGCCGCATAGAATGTGAGCCAACTCGTGGGCCAAAACAAAGAGCTGCCTGGAGTGCTGAGCGGTATTGAAGCCCAAAATGATTGCAGGCCGACCGTCTACGTTCACCGTCATTCCGGTTATACGTTTTGTGTTTTTTGGCATTCCTTTTAAAAACAGAACTGGAATCCCACAGAACCAACATAAGTCCAAAAGCCCCTCAAAATCGACAAAGGTTTTTTTCGACTCAGACAGCACCAGCGCACGAATAGCCAATGGATCTGCTTGTGGCGGTTCATACGGTGTAGACGTGCAGAAAATTGCTAGCCTCGCTAGAGCTATGCCCAAGCTGGCAGCTATGTTCAATTCTTCTTCATGGGTGTCACTACGCCGTTTGTAGCGCGCCTGTGGCGCTGCCATTTGGATCTCCAGCGCTCCGTCTTGACCAAACTGAACGTTCAGACCCAGCCGCTGCTTCAAGATCATCGCGAACTGGAAAGCGCCCGCACTCGTTTTGAAAAGACTGTTATCCCACCAATCAGGTAACAGTTTCTCTACATAGGGACGTGGGTATCCAGCTGCTTTCAAGCTATCAAACGCAGATTTCACCGTTATTGGAGTCGTAGCCTCACGCATTGCATCCTCCTATAACGCATTTTTCGACAATCATTTTCCCATACTCGCTCGACGATGGGCGAAAAGCAGGTCCGCTAAGCGACGAGCGTGTTCTTCACTCCCGTCCCAGATAACACCTAGGGCATCCATCAGGACCTGGGAAGTTGCAGGATTGACGGGATCAACCACAATTGAAACATTCGCATAAATGCATAGCTGACGGATGGTTTTCGTCAGTCTCTTGGGTTGACCGAGCAGATTGCGATAGATCTGAGACTGAGAAATTCCTGTGAGCTTAGCTATGCCGGCACTGGATGTCACACCTTGGTCAGCAAAGAATTTCTGAAGCTCTGAGACTACCTGCGCTGTAGGTTTATGCATATTCATGCAACAATATTAGCATATTGGCATAAACCTGAAGATGCTCAGGTATCAATCAAAAGTCGCTAATTGGGTTATGCTGACCCGCTTTTTTGGCGCCCTGCCAAATCCTGGGACATGAAATGCGCGAAGCCGAGATAAAACGAGCTCTGGCACTGCACCTCAATAATTTGCCGGAAAATCTTCCTGGTTCATTCCTTGAAGAGGTTGAGTTAAGCGGCGGTGAGATACGTGCCGATCTCGTGCACGTGATGGATATGCACTGCTATGAAATCAAAAGCGAAGCGGACACCCTCAAACGTTTGATTGGTCAGGGAGCTCGTTACGCACGAGTTTTCGATCGAGTTACGCTGGTAACGGCAGAACGACATTTGAAGAAAGCCCTGCCGATTCTTCCCTCTTGGTGGGGAATTCTCGTCCTACCGGACGAAACCACAGACAAATTCAAACAAATCCGCTCAGCCAAACCCAACAAGCGACACGAACCTGATGTACTCGCCACACTGCTCAAGCGTGATGAGGCTCTTCACCTCCTCGATAGACTTGGACAGCTACGGGGATGGAAAAGTAAAAGCCTTTACCAGATTCAAGCCCATATCGCCCAGATCCTGAGCCTTGATGAATTACGGCAACATGTTCGAGAGTATCTTCTTAAGCGGGTCGGCCTTTCTCAATCTATCCACTGCCGAGAAGAGCTGATCGTCGAGCTCGAAAACCTCACAACGGATCTGAGCCCTGCCGATCTGTACGAAAAAGCCCGCACTCTTTCTATCTAAAAGGAGGGGACCTCCCTCCTTCGATATGTAAAGAACTCACCCTCTGCGCGGAAAGCTTCCGGCAGGCACGAGTCAGCAATCAGACCACAGCGCAGTCTTAGCACTCGGGGAATGCGCTCAACGTATTGATCTTCCCGCCGTGTATGCCAGGTCAGTACTGCTCCTTGACCACTACCGCAATGTGATGACTCCAACCTTCCGTGATGTGGTAATGACCACAGCGTTTCTTGGTAAGCAGTACAGTGGGGTCTGCGCGCTCAGCCAAGAGCTCGTCACCAAATGAATATGTCGGTCCTTTAAAATCAGCCGCATAAGCGTTGACCATGATTTCAGAAATAGCGACAGAGTCCGTTTTTTTCTTACCGTCGGCACGGAGAATGAGCCAGTCATTATTCCGCGTATAACGGATTGCCACTCGTGCGCCTCGTCGCGTTAACGCCTCCTCAGTCCAAACGGGAGAAAGAACTCCGTAATCGCTGAAGCCGATTTTTATGCCAGGAGCAGCGGCATTGAGGTCACTCCAGAACGACCAATCTCGCCGGTTAAAAACACCAACCCCTGTTTTTACCGCCGCTAGGCTTTCAGGGTAGGCGCCTGATGCAACATGGATGCTGGTGAAGCCTAGCTGTTGAAACTGCGACAACTCGGTGGAAAACCGTTGAGTATCTGCATTTGTCCATGTTTGCGGAGCGACACCGAGATCGATGATCAAACTCATCCGCAATCCATGAGCAGCTAGGGCGTTGTATGCCGAAGTAACATTGGCCAGGTGATCAGCGGTGATTGATAGCGCAGCTACCCGTAAGCGCAGTGCAGCTTCACCAAAAGAGGCTGCCAGAGTCTGGAGTGGTACACCGAGCCCTGGTACATCATAAGGATTGAACACAGGAATGATCGGGAGGCCAAGCCCGTTTGCCGAGGCCAGAAAGTCATGAAACTCACGCTTTCGGTTCGCCGTTAAAACTCCTTTAGGATCGGCATAATCGACCATCGCCGAACTGCCCCACGTGCCATGAAATGCGCCCATGAGATTAATGTGTTGGGCAGAATCCCTGACTTCTACGCAAGGAAGCACGTGTCTCGCTATGTCGGCAGCTACTTTTTTTAGCGCCTTCTGTTCGTAGGATTGCCATTTAATGATGGGAATATACGGGGGATGGTCAGGGAAATTTATCGCCATGCTATTACCGCTCCTTGGTGCACCTTGGTGGCAAAGGAATATCACGGCGCGCTAAACATTGCCATCGTCTGATCGTCTATTACTCGCCCCCCCCCCCCCCCAAAAAAATCTAATTCTTGTGGTGGTCGAATTGCGCTGCGAATCAATCACGACGGCAAGAGCCCCCTATAGCCCATTTTGTCGCTGGCAAGCGGCGTCACCCTCTTTTTGGTTTACGTCACCGAAGGCCCGTTTAAGAGTGTGTTTTTTTCAAAGCAGACCATGATCTAGCCTGCCAAGATGCGATTCTGAATAGTCTGCACCTAACGTAGCGACACAGTTATTCGCATTTTTCGTTGTAGGTAGGCACCAGCAGGCTACAAGACACAACAGTAGAAAACTGCACATCACGCTCAGCAGGCACGATGCTCCGAAAAGCTCCAGCACAAAAGCTGCAGCAATGGGGCCACAAGCTTGGGCAACATGTAGGCGCTTATGTGGAATTGCCCCAACTTCAGTAAGTAAATACTCAGCACAGAGGGCCATAGCCTTGAAGGCTAGCTGGGTCAACGATTTCTCGGCGGCTGGGTCAATTTCTCCTCACTGCCAGCAGATAGGGCTCAATACTTTCCGCGCTAGATGCTCCGAGCTCCCAGGTTGGTCCGGCTAAAACTAAACGGGCCAGCCAGAAAGGCCAGCCCGTTTTGCTGTATGCCGCCTAAATCAGGCGGCCTTTTTCTTTACTACGAAATCAATTTCCAGATCTGCGCTGGTCAACATATTCACCAGAGCATCCAGGGAAAATTTGTCGATCTTCCCGTTCAGCAACTCACTCAAACGCGGTTGTGTCACGTGCAGTTGTCGTGCCGCGTCCTTCTGCGGCAGGTCCCAAGCTTTGATGGTCTTGGTCAATACTCGCATAAGCTTGGAGCGCAGCCGAAGGTTCTCGGCTTCTTCTGGCGAATCAACCAACGCATCCCACACGGAGGTAGAGCGTTCGTTTGCCATTTTTTAATCCTCTGTTTTACGTTATTGCATTTAGAAAAGTATCGAGTACGGACTGAGCCTAGACCTTTACCCCTTGCCACGAGTGAAAGGGGTTGGGGCTCCCCCCCCGGTTGCCGCCAGGGGGTATCGCAGTCCATCAGTCCAGCGACTTGTACCGGGCTTTCGCCAAGTCAATATCACACTTTTCCGTCTTTTCAGTGGTTTTGCGAAACGCATGCAGAACGTAGATTGCATCCGGCCGGTTCACCACATAAAACACGCGAAAAGCCCCGTCTTTACATTTGATACGGATTTCACGCGTTCCCGCACCTACGGAATCCATCGGCTTCCAGTCTGTAGGGTCTTCTTCATCCTGGATTAGTTCCAGCTGATAGCCGGCCCGTTGTTTTGCCACCGTAGGAAAATCCCGAAGATCCTCCTTACTGCTACCAACCCATTTGATAGGTTTCTGCTGCTTTTGTTCGTCCTGCATGGTTTGAACTCCTTACTCGATTCGAATTGCGTGCGCTGATAGCGGCCATGGTGTTTCCCTCACTGGTTTTGGATGTAGTTGACGTACCCACTTGCCTATCTGTGGCTTGTACGTGGGGTTTGCGACGCTCAACGAAGAGAAGGATATATCGATACCGAGATAACGTCAAGCAAATGACAGTAAATTATCTCGATTTCGATATGTGACAGAAAATTTTCATTCGGAGACTGAAGATATAGGGCGGGAGGCTGGTGAGATGAGGCTATTAGCGGATGGCCTATAGTTCGAGAGACATGAAAGGGCGTTTGTAGGCGCTGGTGCGTAGTTTCCCCACCTGCTGTGGCAAAACTACCCCAACATAAATACGCAAATACCCAGCATAGAGGCCATAGTTTTGAAGGCTACCTAGGTCAACGATTTCTAGGCAGCTGGGTCACCTCCTTATCAGCGCCAATAGATCAGCTTCCCTCAGAGCGCAAATCGTATCCGGGACTCACGGCGTTGTGCCGGTGGCAATGCCTCTCCCAGTTTCACGGCGGCCAGTAGCTGATCAACCCCAATATGTACGGCATCGGCTTGCACGTTGGACGGCTTGAAATTCGCTACATTATCGAGACCTTGCCGGTGCGCCTGAATGATTTTCACGTCCTGACGAATAACGATATGGGTGTACAGATGAATGAACGGACGCAACAGGCGCAATACCCAGCGGGGTAGTCGGAAGCGGTAGGCGATGTAGGTATAGACGCGTGAATGTCGTGAGTCTAAGGGTGTGATCTGGCTGATAATGAAGAACGCCGAACAGTCGCCCCAGCGGTAGTCGCAGCGCGTGACGTTGGGCGCAAAAAAACGATCCGTGTGTACCAAGGGCTCGCCGTCGGGGTTACAGAGCCAGTTCATAAAACCGATCTTGTCGCCGTCATCATGATAGGTCACTTCAATGCTCTGCGCTTTACACGCGAGCGTGGCCTCCATTGTTCGCCCCGTGCTGGATCTGAAGATGCCTTCGTGCACAAACACGGTATGCGGTACGTCCATGAAGTTCTGTACGAGGCTGCCGACATCAGCCTCGAACGTGTTGATCATGAAATAAGACTGCCAAGGTTTTTCGCCGTAGACCGGTAGCTTGAACACAGGTTTTTCCTGCGGGTTGCCCGTGCCGGTGTAGACCCAGACCAGCCCGTCCTGTTCTTGTACTGCAAAGTGACGTTGGCGATAGCGATACGCGGGGGACGCCGAAGAACATGACTTTTCGCCGACGCTAGGGATATGCACCACCTGCCCTTGAGCGTCGTAGCGCCAGCCGTGGTAAGGACACACGAGGCAATCGTCGGCAATCTTGCCCGCCGACAGGCGCGTTCCGCGGTGCACACACTGATCGAGCAGCGCCGCCGCCCGGCCGTCACGCTGGCGAAAAAGCACTAGGTTCAAGCCCAGAATCTTCGCCCGGTAAGGTTTGTTTTTGTGCAGTTCTTTCTGTGTGCACGCCACATACCATTGTTCGAGGGTGCCATCATCCGGCGTCTCAAGAAGATCGTTCAAAGGTGCCGACATGAGCTTTCCGTCAGAGCGAGAAGGGCTTCGGCTGTCTCCAGCCGATTGATAAGTGAACGCGGCTTGAAGTCGCCCGCGCGGATGCCGCTTAACTCCGCCGCCTGCTGCAATACATGCGCGAGCCGATCAGCGCCGCCGTCGAGCAGGCGCACCTGCACAGGTCCCAGTTGCCCGAGTCGGCGTGCCTGGCAGTAATGAAAGGCCTCGGACAGTGCCGCCTCGATCGTCAGTATCAAGGCACTGGCATCAAGCTGGCGGGATGTCGCTACCAGCGCCGTGTAATGCGGTGGCGAAGCGTAGGCATTGGGGATCAGGCAGGCGGCGCCTTTTGTCGCCAGGCAACGGTCGAACAGGTTCTGCACGATTTGCTCATCGAGCTTTTCCCCGACCAGATCACTGGTTCCCGTGGCACGTCCCACGAACTCGACCCGTGGCGTGGCCCCCGACATGCCGACGACGCGGACCCGATCGCCTAATGCATAGCGGTACAAGCCGCCACCGGTCGTCAGCAGGACCTGCGCCGTTTCTCCCAGGCGTAACGAATGAGCATGACGCAGGGCGCCGTCTTCGCAGAGAAATTCCAGATAATGGCTGCCGACCGCCAACGGGCACCCAGGCCCGTCGCCAAATGGAATGCTCACGACGCCTTCGGTGGCAAAAAGACTTTTCGGCAGCCACTGCGTTTGCGGAAAACGCACGGCCAGTTGCGTGAAGTAGTGGCGGCTGGGACCCTCCATCCAGCAACTGACGGCGGCCAGTCGTGGCCATAATTCGGTGCATACTCCCTGGGATCTCGCTCGACGCAATGCTGACTGGCGCGACGCGGGAAGCGCAGCCTCCAGCCATGCAAACGTCTGCACATGTTCGGGGGTTTCGCCGTCGAACAGTGGCTGCAACAGGCTGGTCAGGAAGGTCGGGCTCCACACACTGATAAAGCTCAGATCGGCATCAGCCAGCAAGACCAGGAGGGTCTGTCGGCGCCATTGCGACAACGCATCGCTGAACTCGGGAATCAACAAAGTCCCTGCCAGACCGGTCAGATGACTACCGTGCAAATACTCCAGATCACTGGCCGACCCGATGCGAATGCCATTGGGTCCCGCCACTGGCATTTGCAAGGGCGGCGACATTGACCAATAGCTTGATCCGTGGCTGATTCCGGGCACCTGACGATGCATGTCGGCGAGCCAAACGGTCAGCGCGCTGTGCATTTCTGCGAGGAAGGCGCGCGTATAGGGAATCGCTTTTTGCAGCGCGCTATTTCCACTCGTACGCTCGAAGAACAGCGGCGGGGAGGAGGTCAGAATCGCTTCGGATTCATTTTGCGCGCGTTCGATCCAGGGCTGCAGTTGCACGTAAGTGTGGATCGGGACGTTGTCGTGAAACTGCGTCGAGTCACGCAGCCGAGCAAAGTGGTGATCGCGGCCGAATGCGCAATCACGGTTGGCTTCGAGCAATCGCTGCAATGCCAGCTCTTGAGTCGATTGCGGTTGCTCAAGTTGCGCGTGCCATTGATCGAGTGTGGGCTTGGCGCGTTCCAGGAAGGTCTGCCACAGCGCGCGTTTGACATCCATGTTAGCGCTCATCAGAAGTAGGTCTTGTCCAGTTGCGTCAAATCATCGGGTAATCGCTGGGGTGGCAGAAAAACCTGCAGCCAGCCATACCAGAGCGGCCGCGTTTCTTTCAGATTGGAGGCTTCATGCATCTGCTGCCAATGCATGGCCGAGTGCCGATGATGGGTCAGGTTGTAGTTGAAGTTCAAAAACGCCCAGCGAACCAGACGCGGAGCCCTCATGTTATAGGCGCCTTCGACGACATCCAGCGGCGTGCGCATGTGGTACACCCACTGCAGCGACGACCAGGAAAATGCAAAAGCGAGGTAGGCGATGAGCACAACCTGCCATCTCCATCCCAGCATGAGTCCGATCGATAACCACGCGACGACGCCGGCAATGACTTCCAGGCGGATGCGTTTGAAGTCGGCGCTGGAGAAATCCTTGAAGGCCGCAGCATAGGTATTGACCTCTGCAGTCCGAGACCACTTGTCCGTGATGCGGGCCGGCAGCAACGGTAATAAAAGGCTGCCGACAAACGCCGCCAGCCAGATACCGCCGAGCACCGCAAAGTAGTACTCGATGCGCTTGCGCCAAAGCGACTCATCCGCGACCGCGAAGTCGGCCAGCTCTGCGCGTGTGCGATTGCGCACATGGTGTCCCAGATGGTTGATATGGATCAGCGTAGCCGAGGCGCCAAAAAGGGTAGAAGCCCACCACATGACGAAGTAGTTGAGTGATTTGCGACTGTGGGCCAAGCCATGAAAGGACTCGTGCATCATCGAGAAAACACCTTGCATGACGAGGCAGAACGGAACAAGCACCAGCCATTTGAGCCAACCCGCATCAGTGTGGGAAAGCCAAGTCAGGGTTGTGCCCCAAAATAGCGTCTGTAGCGCCAGAACACACAGATTTCCCACGTCGAAACGACGCGTTTGCGAAATGTCACTGGAACTGCGCATATGGGCTCCTTGAGAACGGTCGAGTCAAAAAAGTATACCGCCCTGACCGCTTCACTCACGATCAATTGCTGAGGCGTCGGGGCAACGAGGAACCGCAGAAAACTTTATGTCGTATCTAAAACGCCTTTTAACCAGACGCTCGGCGGCAATATCCGGTGGCACCGACATCCCCCGGCGCAACCTGCGTTTTGCAATCGATGAGCAGATTCCACGCTATTGGTATCGTGGCTGGCCGCACGTGACGCGCTTTTTCGATGGTCTGTCGATCATGTTTCCACTCGGCGAAAAACTCTTCATCGACAGTGTCGTGCACTTTCGAAAAGCGATCGAAAAAGATCCGGCGCTGGCCGAAGCCGTTGACGCGTTCGTTTATCAGGAAGCTTCGCATATTCGCGAACATCGTTCGTATAACCAGCTACTCGCGGCACAAGGTGCACCTGTCGATGCCCTCGAACAATTGCTGTTGCGCCGTCAGGAGGTGGGCAACAAGTTTTCGCCGGCGATGCGTCTGGCCATGACGGCCAGCCTGGAACACTTCACCGCGATTCTGTCCGATCAACTCCTGCGCAATCCTGCGGTCCTCAAAGGTGCCGATGGAAAGATGGCCATGCTATGGCGCTGGCATGCGATCGAAGAAACCGAACACAAGGCTGTCGCCTACGATGTGCTGGGCGTGGTGGTCAGCAATCCGCTCTGGCGATACCTGATGCGATGCGGGGTCATGCTGATCATGACCGGCTACTTTGCAGTCGATGTCATGTACTTCATTCATCGACTTGCCGGCAATGACGGGCAACGCCGCAACGGGCGCGAGTGGCTGCGTTTGCTCGGCTGGTTATTCGTAAATCCCGGCCCGCTGACCCGTGTGTTTCCGAGATGGCTGGCTTGGTTCATTCCGGGGTTTCATCCCAACCATCTCGACACCCGTGAAGCGCTGGAAGCGGCGCGGGAAACGCTGGACGAATACGCTGGGCGCACACTATGAGGCGACTTTCGGCGATAACAGAGGTCTGGGGGCCTGAGGGGTTCGACGACTGGCCGCTGCATTTTCCGAAAACCGAATTCGCAGCGCCCGAGGCACGGCTGGACTGGACGGAACAATTTGTCGCGTCCTGGCACAAACCCATACTCAGCCTTCCCCCAGGCACGTTGGTGGTACTGGTTGCCGGACTGTTTTCCGAATGGTTGCCCGGCTGTTTTCAGGATTGTGCAAGGACGTTGCGGCGCTTGGGCTATCCAGTTCTGCGCATGCCTGTACGTTCATCTCGGGGCGTCATGGCGCAAGGTCGGCATATCTGCAAGTTGCTGGCGGCCGAACTCAGGCAGGGGCAACGATTTGTCGTGTTGGCGCACAGCAAGGGTGGCCTCGACGCGCTCGCGGCATTGGCACAGGACAAGGCATTGAGCGAGGCATGCGATGGCGTGGGGCTGGTGCAACCGCCGACAGGTCCGTCAACCGTCATGGACGACGTGTTGGCTGGCGGCGCAGGGCAGTCGAGCATCAACTACCCGTTCGATCACGTTCGCCGGGTGCTGGCGAAAACCCCTTGGGTGGCCGATGGCGCGCGGGATATCAGCAGTCTGCGCGACCCGCACATTACCCACCTGCTCAAAAACCAGCCCGCCGCCGTACAGTGCGTGCACGTCGTCAGTTGGAGCGCGGCTCCCAGTTCGCGCCTCGATACCCATCATGCCCGCCTCAATGCCCGGAGACCCGGTTGGGCTCATGACGGACAGTTTTACCTCGAGCATCAACGCATAGAGGGCATGCCGCAGATCTGTCTGCCCCGGCTCGATCATGGTCAGCCGGTGCTGGGCGGCAGTGGTTTTGATGCCACACGTTTCTGGCTGACGCTGTTGGCTGTCGTGCACGGACGCGTTCAAACGAGATAGATTTCGAAGCCCGGGATGCGCTCGGCGTCCTGCGCATTCAATGCCTCGGCATCCCCCACACAGGGCGCCGTGTACAAATCCATTGGAATGGACACGGCGCGATAGCGCGTCATAGCCATCCAGAGCGGGTCATGGTCATACAGACACAATTGCATCAACGCGTACTGACCGCGAACACGCATCCACGCCGCATCCAGCAATGCCGCAAAGATCTGCGGGTCGCGATGTCGTACGTGCAAGTGAGTCAGGTAAACGTCGCGCAATGCCTCGCCGGGCGCAGCAATGGCAGGGCGCCCCAACAGCGGCGCACAGGTGTTAAACGCGAGGCGAAGGGCCTGGTGCGCCAAGGACAATGTTTCAAGTACCACCCGTTTGATCCGCCCAGCATCCCAAGGCGCGACACAGCCCAGTAGATTGTCTTGGGCGTCCAGTGCCAGCAGAAATGACGAGAGGCCGAAGTCCGGCCAGGTGTTCAAGCGCCGCGCAAACTGCTCTTCACTGAAAATGGCGCCGAAGGGCTGACCGGCCGATTCACGGTCGAGAAACGAACGCAGCGCATCGGCGTGGCACGGCTGTGCTTGTACGATGCGCACGTTGTCCAGTGTCCGCGGAGTGCTTCGCCAACCACGCTGGGCATACACGGCTACGTTGCTGTAACCACGCCAGTGGGCAAGCTTGAGTGGATTGGCGCGCCTTCCACCCAGCAACGACTGTGTGGCGAGACGGTTGTCGCGGATGACACAGCAATACGCGTGCTGGACGCCCGTTTCATTGGCCAGCGCTTCGAGTCGGACTTTGACCTCGGCCATCCACGACACCGACAGACGCCTATCGGGTACCAGCCGCAGATCCCCCAAATAGGCCACGGGCTGAATGCCACCCTGAAGATAACCCTCGCGCACCACCAGGCTGGCAATGCCCTTCAGATCACCGATCTCGTTCTCGGCTAGCCAGGTGCGATGATCCAAGGCATGACAATGGTGCAGCGCAAAATAGTCAGGCCCGCGATCAAAACGCATTGGCAAGCCGCCCTGCATGGCCCGCTGCGCCTGAAAGTCGAGCAGTTGCCGATTGTCCGCAGCGCTAGCCTGGCGGATCAGCATGGTTGCGCGGCGGCGAAAAGACGCAGCGCCATCGGCCGCAGGTTGTCGGGGTGCAATTCACACAGACAGACCAGCTCATCGCCCGACGCGTAATGAGGATTTTTCTGCAGAAAATAGGCAACGTTTTCCAGGCGCAGGTGAGGGGCAGGGACTTGTGCCAGTTCCTTAGTCAACCGACCTTGCGGCACTTTGAAAGACAGCACGCCCGTTGCCGGATCATAGGCTTCGCCGAAACGCTCCACTGCGAGATAATCCGCCAACGCCTGCACTGCAGGATCCGTCGCCACGCCGGCGCGGGGGGCATAGTTCAACGCCATGGCGCCCAGATAACGGTAGGTGCGGTGACCCTTGCAGATCAGAAACCAGTACAACGGCACGTCCGGCTGCTCCTGCCAGATCTCACCGGCCAGGCGCATCCACGCGAATGCCAGTTGTTGGCTACCCCAGTATTCGCGGTCAATGATGGTGTCGCCGGAAAAAATTACTCTGACCGGTTGGCCTAACCACGTGCGCTCATACCGTTTGAGGGTGGTGAAACCGACGATGGTTTCATCTGCGCAACGCAATACGATGCAGTGCGTCTTGTCCTGGAAATCCTGATCGAATCGCGGGCGAGAAGTATCGCAGTAGGATGCGGAATAAATCTCGAACATCCGATCGATTTCATGTGGATGCAGATCGCGGCATTCAACGGGCGTTGCGCTCAAACGCATGGAGATCCTCGGCATCGCAAGCAAGATGTTTGGAGTTTGGCGAGTTGCAAGGGTCAATGCAACGTAGACTTCCTTTCGTCGCTGCCATTTTCTGACGGTGCAAACCTTGAATAACCGAGCAGAAATCGCCGTTCATGGCGGTATGGAAAATTGAGTTTGTTCTGACCCATCAGGCGCCTTATTCATGTCATCCACGTTTGTCAGTCATCACCTTGATACCTCGATCGTGACGCGGCCCTTCGTTTGGCTGTTGATCTACACCGTCGTGACGGGCGCACTGTACTTTCTCGTCACACACGTCCCGATGGGCGCGGTACGGGTGATTCAACCGACGGGGTTTGATGCGCACATTGCTCGACTGCCTTACACCTTGCCGCTGTACCTGAGCTATGTATTGATCATGCCGGTGCTGGTGCTGCTGGGACGGCGCCACGAATGGCTGTTGCCCGCATTTTTTGCGGCGGCCGTGGCTTCCGGAACCTGCCTGCTGAGCCACTTGTTCTGGCCGACCATGGTCGAGCGTGCGGACAGCGCGTCTCAGTGGCTCAATTGGTTCTACCGGATCGACTCACCGTTGGCCGCCTCGCCCAGCGGGCATATCGCATTGCCGGTGTCCATCAGCGTTGTCCTCGGTTATCTGCGCATCCGTGCGGCATGGCTCTTCAGTCTGTGGAGCGTGGTGCTGGGGATTACCGTGTTGACGACTGGCCAGCACGTGTTGCTCGACGTGGTGTATGGCGCCGCGATTGGCGGCGTAGTGGGCTTGGTCACAGTAATGCTGAAGCGTTTGATGGTGGATCTGCGCACCATGGCAGCGATCCTGCTGGAATGGCTGTGCATCGTCGTGACGTTGCGCATCGCGCTGTACGTGGGGGACTGGCGACTGTATGGCGTGGCCTTCGTGGTAATTGCCGCGCGCCAACATGCGCTGTTCATTCTGTACCACGACGCAACGCACTATCACTTGACTCGTCATCGCACGCTCAACGACTTTCTGATCAACCTGGCGATCGGGGTGCCAGGAATGGTCCCGGTGGAATTCTATCGGCCCCTGCACCTCGAACATCATCAACAGACCGGAACCGCGAACGACCCGGAGCGGCGTTTCCTGTATAGCCGGCAGCCTTGGGATTTTCGCCCGCTAAGCGGGAGGTTATTGCTGCGGCAATTGCTCGGGGATCTGTTCTTGATCAACACGCTGCGCAACCTGCGCGCCTATAAGGCGGCGGGCGGAGAATCACCGAAGATGACCCGGCCCGCATTGGCTGCCGGTGTGATCTGGCTGGTCCTTTTATCTTTCATTTTTTGGCAAACGTCCGCCCAGACGCTGTTGCTGATGGTGTTTTTCTGGTTTGTGCCACTGGCCACGCTGGGCACCCTGCTGCAGAAAATCCGCAGCATTGCCGAGCACAGTGGCGGACCTGACGTCACCCCTGGTTGGCGGGAATGGACATATGCATGGAAAGTCGGGTGCGCAGGGCGGTTTTTCATTTGGCCCTATCACATCAATCTGCACCTGCATCATCACCGCAGTGCCAACCATCCCTGGCATGTTCTCCCGCGTCTGGTGACGGCGGATGAAACGTTGCTGGACTCACGGACGCTGCCCTCGCTGCTCTGGTCGGGGATGAACAAGAACCGTTGACCCAGTCTACTTCCCGGGCAGCACCGTTGGCGTAAAGAACGCCCCACGTTTTTAACTTGCAGCTTCACCCTTAGGATTGCTGGCAATCAGGCTGGCGCCGCACGCGGTTTTCATCCCATGAAGCGCTACCGCGATGCCGCCGACGTCCAGCAGGGCGCTGCCCTGCGTAATAGGGAAAACCCCTTTGCACTGCGGGCAAACCACCTTATGACCAACACCGGACATTGGTTTGCCGTTCAGGTCCGTCTGGTTGAAAGCTTCAAGAACGGTGCCACCATGACTGGTGGAATCGCCGAGCCGAATGATGTCCATGTTCAGCAGGCCTCTTAGAGATCGTCCATCCAGTTGGTTTTCGGTTTCTGGTCGGCGAGGAATTCTTCCAGCGTATGATCCTGCTCGATGACCGGCATTTTTGGCGCCGAATGCACTGAAGGTGGAGCTGGTGGTTCCTCGGTACTGGCGGTTTGAGGCATCAGGTTGACGCCGAAATGATCGTTGCCTGAGGGCTTTTTGCCGGGGGTTGGCGAGGTCACAGCAATGATTGTTGCCAGCTCCGGACGGCGCATAGGCATGACCACACTGGTGTCCGCATTCAGGTAGCTGGCCATCGTTGCCAGGGTGAGGCCGACAAACGGAGACGCCGAGCCAGTGTCCCCCAAGCGCTGGGTCAAATCGTAGCTTTCGCGCGAATCAAGCAAGTCTAGCGGACTGTGCGCGGCGGAGAGTGCCGGCAGCAGTTCAGCTAACGGTGTGGTGTTCAAGCCACCATCAAAGAAAACCCGAGCCGGTTTCTGCGTGAGGCCGTCGGTGGCCTCTTTCCAGCCTGCAGCCAACTTGACGGTCAGTGCATCGCGTTTGAGGCGTTCGCCATTGTCTGGCCGCAGTAATGACACAGTGACCGGCCGATGCAGCTTCGCCAGCACTGGCTGCGCATCCCACTGCTCGAACGCGCGCTGGGTCCAAGGCTGAGGAATGAACGTTGATGGCTGAAACTCAACCGCAGGTTTCCTCGCGCCCCAGCCGGTGAACTCCGGGTCGATTTTGTTCTCATTGACCTTGGCAAACTGCGCGTAGTAACGCAACCATTCGACGCGCTCAGGGCGACCGATAACCATGGCGACCATGGCGTCGGTGAGTTCGCCCGGCTTGCGTGGACCTGGCCCACCAATCAGTGGCGCCTTTTTAGCCGACAGGGCGAACGACATGCTGAACCCTTCTACGTTGTAGACCAATACAGCGGGTAGATCGGGATTCTGTTCGAACAAATTGAATAGCTTTTCCACCAGTCCTTCCGGGGTATCACTGCAAACAACGCCATCTTGCAGATTGCGCACGCGATGCCAGTGCAAGCCCGCTTCCGTGCGGTAACTATTGACCATTCCCGAGAGCATTTCCCGGGTTCTTTCCGGGGAATAACGCAGGTTCGGTGTATCGGGACTCCAGCCCCGAACGACTGTGATGGTCGGGATTGGCCACTTCTCCATGAAGTCGCGCAAGCCCAGTTCTAAAGCATCGGCCTTGCGCTTGTCATAGGCCATGTCTTTGGCATCGCCATCCACCGGATATTTTTTCGGGTCAGTAGGAAGGATACTCCCCACGTGGAGGGCTTCGGTCTGTTTTGCATTCTGCTCTTGCAAGGCTTTCCAAGCTTGACCCTGACGGAATACGTCGAGGCTCAAGCCAATGGCAAGCACATCCAGCGTGTCCAGATGGGGCGAGGTGGTTGGAGCACGATAACGAGCATCAACAGGCATAGTGGCGGCCTCCTTGGCCGAGATGTAGGCAGTCACAGATGATGCCGGACTAGCAAAGCAACGGCTGACCGTCGATATATGTTCAGCCGCTTGAACCAGTGGGCTGGTCAGGAGCAGGCCCGTGAAAAAAAGATACAACGCATCAAAGCGCATCAAGCAATACCACCAAATCGGATCGGTTCGCCTTTTCTGAGCTCAGTCCGGGTTTGGGTGGCCACGAGGCTCGGCATATTATCGCTGATGGCCGGCAAAGTACCGGTCTTGCGATACGCCACTGTAGAGTCAATCAGCTCGCGGTTCTTACCATCCTCTTGTTGATAGTGCTGATCCACGGAGTCGTCTGGATCATCATTCTCGGCCTGGAATTGCGCGTTTGCGCCGCCATCGGTCTTTTTCCAGTCCATGCGCCAATCCGCCACTCGACATAGATACGCGTAGAAGGACGCGTCATCGACACATTCGCCGGCGCCGATCGCCACGTCATAAGCCAGAACCTGTCGACTGTGCTCAGGGTTGTTAGGTATGGATGAGTGGAAAGACAGAGCTTCCGAATACTCCTCACCTTGCAAACGTAGGCGCGCCTCATAGGGAGTTTCCCCGCGAGTGATGAGGACCATGCCGTTGCCTTGAGCGCGAGCGACAAAAACATGGGCGCACTGTGAGGCCTCTTTACCCTCATTAAAAGCCTTTTCGACGCTCTGGATGTCTTGTCCGTATTTGAAAGCCAACCCTTCCTCCATCGTCTCCTGACGGCTGCGGCGGGGGTTTTTCGGCTCCCAACCACCGTTGGCGACGCCAATGGAGGCATCGATAGGGTCCAGTTTGTCCTTCATCTGGTAAACCCCACTCTTGGAGCCTTCCCCCGGGGCGGTCATAACGCCATCATTAGAAAAGTTCACGTCACCTGGCACTGGCAGTTGTGGAGCGGTCAAGACTACGCTGGCGCCTTTGTCCAAACTGCCATTGGGGATCCGGTCCATGAAGCCCAGGCCGGTGTCTTCCCAGGGTTGCTCGCTATCCTGGCGTAACAGGTAGACATAGGGAGGAACGTGTTTGCCAACAAGTTCTTTCTCGTTATTACGTTTACGCACGGTAAATACGCGTTGATGGAAACGTTGTGGAAGGATCTTTCGTGCGGGCTGACCATCGACTTCCTCGCCGATCCCCTGCCAACCAATACCCTGAACGTTCCTGAGGCCAACCGTCTGATCCTGAGGAGTAAAATAGAGAAAAGTGCAGCCTCGGTTGTCACGCTCGTTGAAGGTGATTTTTTCCCCGCGGATGGTGGTTTGACATGCTGTCGTGCCCGTCCAGCCTGGCCCACCAATCGCTCCGTAACCCTGCTTGTTCTTGAGGGACACGCTTGACATTGCTGGCACTGGATTAGGACTGCCCGCTATGAATTGCAAAATACCGTTGAGCGTAGCGATACGCGCGCCGGTGGTCTGTTGCCCGCCCAACTTCTGAACTTTGTCCATATTCGGCTGGAAGAGGCTGTAGGGTGAGTTGAGCATGACCACGCCATCAGCGGGCTTAGCGTTATCTTCCTTAAGGAACGCATGGGCCAGCAGTGTGAGCAGGGTGCCTTGACTGTGGCCAACTACGTTGATCGTATCGTTCGGATGACGTTTGTGGATGATCTTGATCAACATGGCTAGGCGCATGGCTGCCAGCACCATATAGCGCCGCCCGGCGGCAGAGAACAGCGGGTGGGTCATCGTGCCACCGATTTTGTTCAGGGAAATAAAACCGAGCAGCATGCCGTTGAATCCCTTACCCCACATATCCGGCAGATTGGTGGTGGCATTAGCAAACTGGCCGCCTTCCTTGGTACCGGCCTTGTCCAGGCGGTTGCCGTCTCGGTCTAGCCACTGACCGTGCTTCTCATCTTTTTGAATGAACGCCTCTTCCTCGCGAAACCCCCAATAAAATGGCACCACCACACTGCGTGGCTGGCATCCTTCACTTGTGGTTCCAGACTTGCGACGAAAGTACACGGCGTCAGGGTTCATGGCCTTGCCGTCATCATCCTCGGGGACACTGTAACTGGCCGGCAACAAATATCCTGGATTGTTCGCCCCGTTGGGGAAAGTGCGTGACATATCGAGGCGCTCGTTCAGCCCCTCGCACAAACCCTTTTCAATACGTGCGTAGCAACCGGCCAAGTCGTTGACACCGTGAACGAGGATCGTCACACAGGGCTTTGGTGGCGGCGGAATAAGATGAATGTCGCCACCGCTAGGCATAGTAATCGATTGGCTTGAACAGATTTTTTTCGGTTGGGCAGCGTCAGTCATTCCGAATTTCCTCCATGAACTTTATCCCGTTGGTCTCGACGATTTTGGTCGAACGCCTGCCCGGGTTAGCGATTGCTATCCGATGCCGATCATCTGGCATCGTGATAAGCAGACGTAGTGAGTTTCTAACCTGCATTTTTCCCTTATGTGATGACCCTGGCACGCACCAAGGTCATGACGGATTTGTCCGCTGATGCCTATTGGCTCTGCGCGTCAAATACGAAGGGATCCCCCTGATTTGGAAAGTGCAACAAGTACTGCGCTACCGGCTTTTTGGCATCAGGCACCAGATAATCCACTTTCAATCCAGTTGGATTGTTTTCCTTCTCCGCCCCTAGATAAGAGTTTTCCGGATAGCTGAACTGATTGTGGGGCGCCTTGCGAATGGCCGAACAGGAGGCGAACAGCGGCGGCAATGCGTACAGATGCTGACCGTGTACCAGCAACACCAGGGTGTATCGATCACCGTAACCACTGCTGACGTATTGCATCTCTAGGCATGTCGAGCCACCTTGGCGCCAGGACGTGACGGTCGCCAGATTTTCCGGATCGATAGGATCACCGACGGGCCACTGTGGCGAGGCGTAGCTGATTGCATCGCGCAGTGGCCAACGTTGTTTGCCGATCGTGAGCGCCTCACCATCAAAGACAATCTCGGGTGCGCTTTTGGGCGGCTCGAGATTCAGCCCGTCGGGAGCGCTCCATTGCGCATCCTCAAAACGTTCAAACGCCGGGCGCATTGCGTTGACCCAGAGGCAATGCCTTGGTGACTCCGAGCAGGGCATGGCCAGCTCGCTCCCGGGCCCTCTAAACAGGTTGTCGCCCAGTGACTGATAGAAGGCACGGTAATCAGTGAACTGCGCCGGGGCGGCCTGCGCCAGAAGGGGCAGGCCTGCACCGAGAATCAGGCTCAGACAACGGGTGACTTTTCTCATCGATGCCCCTTGGCGCCGGATGCCTTGATGTACTCCGGATTGGTGGTCCAAAAGATCGTTTTGCCGATAGCGGCTGTGGATTGGTATTTGTAGGTATAACGACCCCGTTCGCGGGTATTTACCATTGTGTTGGTCTTTTTGTTGAACTGCGTCCAATAGGTGATTTTTTCAGGCAACGTGACTTCTGCAATACCAAAGATGTTGTGCGAGGGGGAGCCGTAGTGGAAGCCAGAGGAGTGTCGTGGATTGGTCGTTTTCTTAATATCGACACCATCCCACCAATACGCCCCGTTGGAGGGGTCATTGCCACGCTGGGCGAGCGCATCCCGTGCACTCTCTACCGCTGAACGCATGTTGGGATCGGCATTAATGGCCGCTTCTGAAGCCGACATCAATTGGTTGTAACGGACATTGTTGCCGTTAGTGGCAACGACGTAGCCAGCACCAGCCTCCTTGAGCAGGCTGTCGACGTCGGCGAGCCCCCATGCGCGCATGCGGTTGGCCACAGTAAAGCAAATGGCTCGGACTTCCTGCGGGTTGTTGTCCGTCGAGGCTTCGCCATAACCAATGGCCGCGAGTTTGCGTACCTGAGCGGTCAAGACTTCAGCCATTTTGTTTCTCCTTCACTGGCCATGATTCCAGCTCCAACTCCATATCGGAAGGGAATTCCGGCGTCCGCTCACCGGAACCCTCGGCCACGACTTCCCCGGCAGACATCACCTTGAAGTGGTGCGGCGCGGGTCCACCTTTGTCATCCTTGAACTCAAAGAATTGCACAATTTCCTCCGCCTCATCATCGGCACTGGCAACACTGGCAGCAGCCCCCGCACTGCCTGCCGCGGCCCCCGCAGCTGCGGGCGAAGGCGGTTTGAGCATGGCTACGTTGGCAATGCTCATCACATCTTTCTGCAAGAGCTGCGTAGCACCCTGAGCATCTGTCACCCCTTCGACCACCTCGCCACTGGAGAGAGTGATTTTGTACGGCATGTTGGGCATCGCTGATGTCCCATCAATCTGCTTGAGCATGAAGCGTCGCTGGGTATCGCCTACTTTAAACTTGGGCAGTTCCGCCTCCAGGCTGGTGGCGCCAAGCAAGCTGTGCTTGGCCGCTTTGACGATCAGGTTGCCAGGCATGCCCAGTTCGATATTGCCTCCCTTGATAGTGATGTAGGCCCCGCCACACATCAGGGTGATGTGTTCTTTGGCCGACACCAGCACATGCTGGTTACTTGCGCTGACTTCCACACTCTGGTCCGCCTCCAGGCGGATGTTGTTCTTCTGCGCTTGCAACAGCATCGGGCCCTGATGGGTGATCTGGCGCATCTCGCCGCTGTGAGCAAACATCCCTAGGTCGGTCCCGGCATTGAGCACAAATTTCTGCCCCGAGGTCTGTTGCTGATTCTGCTGGGCAATGGTGTCGATGTGCTCACCTGCCGCCATCGTGATGCTTTTCGGGGATGCGGCGGCAATACCGGCCTCACCGCTCACGGCAATTGCCGGATTGCCACCATTGCTCTTGCCCGACTCGTCGTTTGCACCGTTGCCCAAGTCGCGAACCGCATCGCTGAGCGTTTTCTGTGGCACCTTGTCATGTCCTACACCCTGGTTATCCTGGGCGTAATCGCCCAGATCCTTAGCCAGCTTCAACGCCGCTTCCAGTACTTGGACGACAGAGGCACGATTGAGGTGGCCACCACTGGCGTTCATTTGCTCCTCGGTACTAAGCAGCAGGCCTTTGGCTGCGCGCAGCGCTCCGTGCTCATCGGTGCGCAACTCAAAACCTTCGCCGCGGGGTTCACCGCCGCTTGGCCGGGGATGCGTCAGGTAACCCAGATGCAACGCAGTGCTGCCGTGGTCACTCATCAAGGCGGCACTGATCTGCTTGGTGGTGTCGTCAATACGCAGTTCGTTGGCCCGAGTGCCCTTGTATTCCTTGCTTTTGATGGTACTGAGAATTTTGTGATTGGGCAGTTGGTAAGGCGGCATGTTCGTCGCGCGGTACGTGCGTCCTGTAACGATCGGCTGATCGCAATCGCCGTCGAGGTAATCGACGATGACTTCCTGGCCAATCCGCGGAATCGCCATATGACCCCAGTCCGCACCCGCCCAGTTCTGAGCCACGCGCACCCAGCAGGAACTGAATTCGTTATTTTTGCCTTCTCTGTCCCATGGGAACTGGACTTTTACCCGGCCAAATTCATCGGTGTAAATTTCCTCTCCATCTGGCCCGGTCACAGTCGCAATCTGCGGTCCGTCAACAATAGGTTTGGGCTGCGGCGGGGTACGCCATTCAGTTTCTTCGGAAACGATCTCGGCGACAAAGTCATAACTCACGCCGACATCGGAACCAGCGGATTCTTCTTCCTGACTGGCATGCTGGATGCCCTTGTGAGTGATCCTCAGCGAGCGCCACCAACGATTGAAATCGTCCCGAGGGTGGCCGGTGAGCTGAAAAGAAAAGCCCGGCACCAGGCGCGGATCGTCACCTTCGACAACGGCGATCCGCGCGTCGCCACGGTGTCCCAGCAAGCGGTTCTGGGTGAAGGGTTTACCGGCAGCGGTGGCCTTGTAACGGCCCGGATAGTCGTAGCGTTCGTAGTTAGGCGCCTGATGTTGCAAATCATCGCCGGCGAAGTTCTGCTGCTGGTCGAAGGTCGGGCGCTTGAAGGTGTAATCGCGTTGGGTCTGCTCGGCCGTGCGGACGTTCTCGGTGTAACTGAACGCATAGAGTACCGGCTGAGTTGCATCCGCGGCCGGTTCAGTGGTGTAGAGCACCGGAGCGCCTTGAATACGCTCCTGCACATAAAGTTTGTCACCCTGGATCAGCGTGTGTGTGCTTTCACTGCATTTGAAGAAATAGAACAAGCCTTCTTCACTGGACAGCCGATCGAACAGGTAGAGGTCAGTGTCGCCGACCTGCGTACAGTATTCGCGCGGCAAATGTTCGCTGTTGATGTGCTGCTGATAGTCGAGTATGCCGTGCTCACTCAACACTGACTTAATGATGTCCGGTACGTTTTTCTGCTGAAAAATACGCCAGTTGGAACTCAGGGCCAGTCGGGCGAGTTGCGGTTCGACCACCGCGCGATAACGTGTTCGGCGGAAGCCGGTTTTACCTTGAGTGAAACTGGACACCAGCCCGTGGACATGACGCACAGCCTTGCCGCCTTGCCAGATCGTGAGTAGCGAGGGCTGATCGAGTACCTTGCCGAAATCAATGTTCGGGTTGCGGCTGGCCAACTCGATCGTGAGCCGAAAAGGCTCACAGATGGCCTCCTCCAGTATGAATTCTACGACCTCGAACTCCATCTGCCCTGATAACACGGAAAACGTGAACTTCAAATCCCTTTGACGCATTTAACTATTCCTTGGTCAGGTGAGAAAGAGAGTCCGCACATCAACTCTGCAAGGCATAAATTGCATCGACCAGCAGAGCTGGCCGATGCTTGAAACGATCAGCCGTAATTAAACGACT
>NZ_JBSVWF010000039.1:0-60444 GCF_054071635.1 Pseudomonas sp. SDO52101_S400
TTCCGAAACCCCAATTGCGAAAGCAGTTGGGGTTTTGTTTTGCCCGCAGGAAAGTTCGTACGGCATTCTCGGACGCCTTGCGGCTGTCCTCGCCTGCCGACAATGCTAAGGTTCAGCCCTAGCTTTAGTATTTTTCCAAGGAAGCCTTATGCCGGACACACAGTCCCTCAACGCTGCATTCATGGTGGTTCAGAGCAACAGCCTGGACGAACTGCGCAGCCTTGTGATCAGCATAATGCGGCGCTATCCGCTGGCCCCCCTGGAGAACGAAATTGCGCTTGTGCAGAGCAATGGCATAGCCCAATGGCTCAAACTGGCATTAGCCGAGGATCCAGAAGAGGATGACCTTGGCGGCTGCGGTATTGCTGCTGCAATTGACGTGCAATTGCCGGGTAGTTTCATGTGGCAGCTTTACCGCATGGTCCTGGGGCGAGATGAGATCCCGGCAAAGTCCTTGCTCGACAAGGAACCGTTGACCTGGCGACTGATGCGCTTGTTGCCGCAGGTCATCGACCTGCCGCATTTCGAACCACTGCAACGATTCCTGACCCATGACACCGACTTGCGCAAGCGCTACCAGTTGTCCGAGCGTCTGGCTGATCTATTCGATCAGTATCAGGTGTACCGTGCCGACTGGCTTGAGGATTGGGCCGAGGGGCGTCATCAACTACGAAATGTCAGAGGCGAAATAAAACCGCTGCCTGTTACCAGTTGCTGGCAGGCAGAACTGTGGCGTGCGTTGCTTGAAGATGTTGGTGAGCAAGGCATGGCTCAAAGTCGGGCAGGCGTGCACCAGCGATTCATCGAGCGCATCAACAACCTTGAAAAAGCACCGACAGGTTTGCCGTCACGGGTAATCGTTTTCGGAATTTCCTCACTGCCCGCGCAAGTGCTCGAAGCATTGGCAGGGCTGGCCCGTTTCAGCCAGGTCCTGCTCTGTGTCCACAACCCTTGCCGTTATCATTGGGCCGATATCGTTGCCGACAAGGATCTGTTGCGTCATCAATACAAGCGCCAGGCTCGCAAGAGCGGGATGCCCTTGGTGCTGGATTCGGAGTCACTGCATCAACATGCCCACCCGCTACTGGCCGCCTGGGGCAAGCAAGGTCGTGACTACATCAATCTACTCGACAGCTATGACGACCCCAATAGCTATCGCGCGGCATTTCGCAATGGTCGTATCGATCTGTTCAGCGAAGCAGTCCCGCAAAACATGCTCAATCAACTTCAGGATGACATTCTGGAGCTGCGTCCGCTCAGCGAGACGCGTGAGCTCTGGCCCGATGTCGATCTGAAGCAAGACCAGTCGATTCGATTCCATGTCGCCCATAGTGCCCAGCGTGAAGTAGAAATTCTCCACGATCAGCTTCTGGCCCGCTTCAGCGCGAATTCCGAACTTCGCCCCCGCGACGTGATCGTGATGGTGCCTGACATCGACAGCTATGCACCGCATGTCCGCGCGGTGTTCGGGCAACTGGATCGTCATGATCCACGGTTCATTCCTTTCACACTGGCAGACCAGGGGCAACGCGGTCGCGATCCATTGCTGATCGCTGTTGAACATCTGCTCAAGCTGCCAGACAGTCGATTCCCCGTCAGCGAAATTCTCGATTTGCTCGATGTTCCGGCTTTACGCGCACGGTTCGGTGTGGAGGAGCGGGACTTGCCGACACTGCATCGCTGGATCGAAGGCGCAGGTGTGCGATGGGGCATGGACGCCGAGCAACGCGCCGGGCTGGGATTGCCTGAAGAGCTGGAGCAGAACAGTTGGCGTTTCGGCCTGAGGCGGATGCTCCTTGGTTACGCGGTTGGCAATTCCAGTGCCTGCGCGGGCATCGAGCCTTACGATGAAATCGGTGGGCTCGATGCCGCGTTGATCGGTCCGCTCGTGGCGCTGCTGGATGCATTGGAGTACTCGCACCAGCAATTGCTGAAACCTGCGAAACCTCAAGAGTGGGGGAGCCGCTTGCAGCAACTGATGCAGATGTTTTTCAAAGCGAGCAATGAGCATGACGACTACTTGCTGACTCAGCTTGAGGAGCTGCGCGAAACATGGCTGGAGACCTGCGAGTCTGTCGGACTGGAAGACGAGTTGCCGCTGACCGTTGTCCGGGAGGCCTGGTTGGCCGGGCTGGATCAGGGACGTCTGTCTCAACGCTTCCTGGCCGGTGCGGTGAACTTCTGTACCCTGATGCCGATGCGGGCAATTCCATTCAAGCTGGTTTGTCTTCTGGGCATGAACGATGGCGATTATCCCCGGGCACAACCACCGCTGGACTTCGACCTCATGGGCAGCGATTACCGGCCGGGAGATCGCTCCCGCCGTGAAGATGATCGCTATCTGTTGCTCGAAGCACTGCTGTCTGCTCGCCATCAGCTGTACATCAGTTGGGTTGGACGCAGCATTCGTGACAACAGTGAGCGGCCACCGTCGGTGCTGATCGGTCAGTTGCGTGATCATCTCGCCAACGGTTGGCGAACGACTGATGAAAGCGCGGATCTTTTGCATGCCATGACTCAGGAACACCCGCTGCAGCCATTCAGTTCACGTTACTTTCACGAGGGAGATGAGCTGTTCAGTTACGCCAGCGAATGGCAGATGCTGCATCAGCCTCATGAGCCTGTTGATGTGAACAGAATGCTTGAACCCCATGTCCAGGAGGAGCCGTTGAGCCTTGCACTGCTGCAGGATTTCCTGCGCAATCCAGTGCGACACTTTTTCACTCAGCGATTGAAGGTTTACTTCGAAGCCGCGCAATTACCTCAAGCCGATGAAGAACCCTTTGTGCTGGATGCGTTGCAGCGATATACCCTCAGCGGCAGTTTGCTCGACGCGGCCTTGAGGTATCCGGAGAGAGTTGATCAGGCTCTGGAGGCTGAGGCCCGGCGCCTGCAAAACAGTGGGTTGCTGCCCATGGCGGGATTCGGCGAGTGCCTGCAGCGAGAGTTGATCGAACCGCTTCCTGATTTGCTGCAACGCTATCAGCAGTTACTGACGCTGTGGCCGACTCCGCTGACCAGTGCGATCCCGATCAGTCTTGAATGGCAAGGGTTGCGCCTGGAAGGATGGCTTGGAGGTCTGCATCAACGGGCTGATGGCGGTGTGCTGTCGGTCACGACGATCCCCAACAGCATCGGGTCGATCAAGAGCCGCAAATGGCACCGTCTGATCAAACCATGGATCAATCATCTGGTTGCTTGTGCGACCGGTCTTTCTCTGAC
This sequence comes from Pseudomonas sp. SDO52101_S400, assembly GCF_054071635.1. NCBI lineage: Bacteria > Pseudomonadati > Pseudomonadota > Gammaproteobacteria > Pseudomonadales > Pseudomonadaceae > Pseudomonas > Pseudomonas sp. SDO52101_S400. The sequence goes on from NZ_JBSVWF010000039.1 coordinate 3,223, forward strand.
TACTGCGCTGGTCGCCAGTGACGACACCCTTTTGCTTGAACCGATGGAGCAGGATCGGGCCTGGAGAATACTCGAAGACCTGCTGCTTGCCTGGCAGTCAGGAATGCGTCAACCGCTCCCGGTTGCGGTGAAAACCGCTTTTGCATGGCTGGGCCAGAATGACCCGCTGAAGGCTGAAGCCGCTGCCCGGAAAGCCTATGAGGGTGATGGCCAGACCAGCGAAGGTGAACGACGCGAAAGCCCCGCATTGGCGCGGCAATTCCCGGATTACGATGCATTGTTGGCCGAAGAGACATTCCCCGATTGGTGCAACGCTTTATACCGCCCCGTGTTCGAAGCCCCTTGGCAATCGTTGGCCAGCGCGGAGGGACGTTCATGAGTGCAAAGCAGCCACTTGCCCTGGCGTTTCCGTTAAAGGGCAGTCAACTGATCGAGGCCAGCGCGGGCACTGGCAAGACGTTCACGATATCCGCGTTGTATCTGCGCCTGATCCTCGGTCACGGAGGTGAAGTCAGCGGCTTCGGTCGCGAGCTGCTGCCACCGCAGATTCTGGTGGTGACCTTCACCGACGCAGCGACCAAGGAGTTGCGCGAACGTATTCGCACACGCCTGGCCGAGGCCGCACGCTTCTTCCGTGACGAGACACCGCCTCCTGATACGTTGATCGATGAGCTGCGCGCGCAGTTCGACCCTCAGCAATGGCCCGGTTGCGCCAACCGCCTGGATATCGCCGCGCAATGGATGGACGAGGCTGCCGTCTCGACGATCCACAGCTGGTGTCAGCGAATGCTGCGCGAACACGCATTCGACAGCGGCAGCCTGTTTACCCAGACCCTGGAAACCGATCACAGCGATCTGCTCGGCGAAGTGCTCCGCGACTATTGGCGCCTGTTCTGCTATCCCATGCAGGGTGATGCACTGAACTGGGTTCGCAATAACTGGGGAGGCCCGGCCGTCCTGTTGCCTCGCGTACGTGGTCTTTTCGGCACTGAGCGCGAAGACAACGCGGTTGATACTCCGGCCGAACTGATCGAGAAGTGCCTGCAGGAACGCCGCGCGGCACTGGTTGAATTGAAAAAGCCGTGGCAACAGTGGGCGGATGAGCTGCTCGCCATTTGTCATCAGGGCGTCGCAAGTAAAACAGTCGACGGGCGCAAGATGCAGGCCCGTTACTTCGAACCCTGGTTCGAAAAGCTCAAGGCCTGGGCCGAAGACGAGTCACTGGAACAACTGGATATCGGTACCGGATTTACCCGACTCACGCCGGACGGTATGGCCGAAGCCTGGAAAGGCGAGCCACCGAGCCATCCGGGACTGGACGCCATGCAGGCACTCAAGTCGAGTCTCGACGGGCTGCCAACTCCCGATGCCGCGGTGCTGCAACACGCCGCCAAATGGGTGGGCGAGCGCTTCGAAGAAGAGAAGCGTCGACGCGCCGAAATGGGTTTCGACGACATGCTGCTGCGACTCGACGCGGCCCTGCAATCCGAAGGTGGAGAGCGACTCGCCACGCTTATCCGCGAGCAGTTTCCGGTCGCCCTGATCGACGAATTCCAGGACACGGATCCGGTGCAGTACCGGATTTTCGAGAGCATCTATCGCATCGAGGAAAACAATCCCGAAACCGGGCTGTTTCTGATCGGTGATCCCAAACAAGCGATCTATGCCTTCCGCGGTGCGGACATCTACACCTACCTGCGCGCGCGAATAGCCACCGCAGGACGACTGCATACGCTGGGCACGAACTTTCGCTCCAGTCACGGGATGGTCCGTGCGGTGAACCAGGTATTCGAGCGCGCGGAGTCCCGTGAACAGGGGCGCGGCGCGTTTCTGTTTCGAGAGAAAGACGGTGACAACCCGGTACCGTTTCAGCCCGTGGACTCTCAGGGGCGCAAGGAGCATTTGCAGATTTTCGGGCAAGACGTCCCGGCCCTGAACATCTGGCATTTATCCACCGAGCAGCCAGTCTCCGGCGCAGTCTACCGCCAACAGTTGGCTGCTGCCTGCGCCAGTGAAATCACTGCCTTGCTCAATGGGGGACAAGCAGGCAGCGCTGGTTTCGCACAGGACGGCAAGGATTTTCGCGGCCTGCAACCGGCAGACATCGCGATTCTGGTCCGCGATGGTAAAGAGGCCCAAGCGATACGCGGCGAGCTCGCTGCCCGAGGGGTACGCAGCGTTTATCTGTCGGACAAGGATTCTGTCTTCGCGGCCCAGGAAGCACATGACCTGCTGGCCTGGCTGAAGGCCTGTGCCGAACCGGATGTCGAGCGCTCGTTGAAAGCAGCCCTGGCCTGCACCACGTTGAATCTGCCATTGACTGAGCTGGAGCGCCTGAATCAGGACGAGTTGGTCTGGGAAGCACGCGTCATGCAGTTCCGAACCTATCGCGAGATCTGGCGCAAACAAGGCGTGCTGCCGATGTTGCGGCGCTTTCTGCATGACTTCCATCTGCCGCAAACCTTGATCGCACGCAGTGATGGTGAACGGGTGCTGACTAACCTGTTGCACCTGTCGGAGCTGATGCAGCAGGCGGCCTCCGAACTTGATGGCGAGCAGGCGCTGATCCGGCATTTGGCCGAGCACCTTGCGCTATCCGGTCAAGCGGGTGAGGAGCAGATCCTGCGCCTTGAAAGCGACGAGCAATTGGTCAAGGTCGTGACGATCCACAAGTCCAAGGGGCTTGAGTATCCACTGGTGTTTCTGCCTTTCATCTGCTCGGCCAAACCGGTGGACGGCAGCCGGCTGCCATTGCATTACCACGATGCATCCGGCAAGGCTCAGGTCAGTCTCAAGCCTGACCCTGAGCTGATTGCCCTGGCCGACAATGAGCGGCTGGCGGAAGACCTGCGTTTGCTCTACGTCGCTCTGACCCGGGCACAACATGCCTGCTGGCTTGGCGTGACGGACCTCAAACGCGGCAATAACAGCAGCTCGGTCCTGCATCTTTCTGCACTTGGCTATCTGCTGGGTGGTGGCGTGTCACTGAGTGAGTCCAGTGGTCTGACTCGCTGGCTCGACGATCTGCAGCAACATTGCCCTGCGCTGAGCATCGTTGAAATGCCGCTGGCAACCAGCGAGCGCTACCGTCCGCCACGCAACGAAGCAACCCCAAGTGCCACGCTGATCCCCAAACGCAAAGCCAGCGAAAACTGGTGGATCGCCTCCTACAGCGCATTGCGCATCAGTGATGTGTTGAGCATGGGCAGTGAAGAAGCACCGGACAGCCCGCAGGCACAGAAGTTGTTCGACGACGAGCGTCTTGAGCCGGATGCCCCCCGAGAGATTATTCCGGGAGGCGCCGAGATTCATCGCTTCCCCCGAGGTCCGAATCCGGGGACGTTCCTCCATGGACTGCTCGAATGGGCAGGTGATGAAGGGTTCGCGGTTTCACGCGAAGCACTGGAAGACGCGATCGCCCGGCGCTGCAATCGACGGGGTTGGGAAGGCTGGATCACGACCCTCAGCGACTGGCTGCACCATCTGCTTAAATCGCCGATGCCGGCAGGCTCCGGTCGACCGCCGGTGGTGTTGGAGCAATTGAAACAGTATCGGGTCGAGATGGAGTTCTGGTTCGCCAGCCACAAGGTCGATGTCGTCAGGCTCGACGAGCAGGTACGCAAGTTCACCCACAACGGTGTTGCCCGGGTCGCCGCCGAAGCGGTGCAACTCAACGGCATGTTCAAAGGCTTCATCGACCTGACCTTTGAGCATGACGGTCGTTACTACGTGGCGGACTACAAATCCAACTGGCTGGGTGTCGATGACGCCGCCTATACCGAACAGGCCATGGAACAGTCGATTCTGGAAAACCGTTACGACCTGCAATACGTGCTGTATCTGCTGGCACTGCATCGTCAGCTCAAGGCCCGCCTCGCCGATTACGATTACGACCGGCATGTTGGCGGTGCGCTGTATCTGTTCCTGCGGGGCACCCGTGCTGACAGCGGTGGTGTGTATTTCGTGCGGCCCCCGCGGGAGCTGATCGAGCGTCTGGACCGGATGTTCCAGGGCAAACCGGAACCGAAAGCCGAGCCCGCGTGGGAACAGGGAGAATTGCTATGAGCCGCACCATCGCGGATTTTCCGCCGGTTTCGCTGGATGCCGACGGCCTCGCTCAACTCACTCCTCTGACGCGAGCCCATGACCTGTTGCAGTTACTGAACCTCTGGGTCGAGCGTGGATGGCTGCGGGCGCTGGACAAGGCGTTCGTGGCATTTCTTTACGAGTTGGCGTCTGACGTTGATCCGTTGGTATTGCTTGCCGCCGCGTTGACCAGTCATCAACTCGGCCACGGCCATGTGTGCCTGGATTTGTTCGAAACCCTCAAGGCCCCGGACTTCGCCCTGTCCCTGCCACCGGAGGGCGATGTGCAATCGGGTGTGTTGTTGCTGCCATCGCAATTGCTTGAAACCCTGGAAGGGACGCACTGGTGCAAGGTGCTGGCCGACAGTTCGCTGGTGGCGCTGGCTGCCGATGAGAGTGAGTCTGCACGGCAATGCCCTCTGGTGCTGTCCGGTAAACGCCTGTACTTGCGGCGGTACTGGGCCTATGAGCGACGAATCGACACCGCTCTGCGTCAGCGCCTGGCGGAGCATGAACCGACGCCGGGTGATCTGTCGCAGCGGTTGGACGAATTGTTTGGATCGGCAAAGAAAGCCGGCGCGATCGACTGGCAGAAACTCGCCTGCGCACTGGCGACCCGAGGTGCTTTCAGCATCGTCACGGGCGGGCCTGGCACCGGCAAGACCACTACGGTGGTACGTTTGCTGGCGTTGCTTCAGGCTCCGGCGGTCGAAGCCGGTCAACCTTTGCGCATTCGCCTGGCGGCTCCTACGGGTAAAGCGGCTGCACGGTTGACCGAGTCCATCAGCCAGCAAGTGCAATCGCTGATGGTTGCTGACGCCGTCAGGGAAAAGATTCCTTCCGAGGTCACCACCGTTCACCGCTTGCTTGGCAGCCGTCTTGGCACCCGACACTTCCGTCACCATGCCGGCAATCGCCTGCCGCTGGATGTTTTGGTGGTCGATGAAGCGTCCATGATCGACCTGGAAATGATGGCCAATCTGCTTGATGCGTTGCCGTCACACGCTCGCCTGGTGTTGCTGGGCGACAAGGATCAACTGGCCTCCGTCGAGGCCGGTGCGGTGTTGGGGGATCTGTGCCGCGATGCCGAGGCGGGTTGGTACAGTCCACAGACCCGGCAGTGGCTGGAGTCCGTCAGCGGCGAGTCCTTGCGGGACAGTGATTTGCACGAGGACCTCGACGGCAAGCATCCGTTGGCGCAGCAAGTGGTGATGTTGCGGCACTCGCGGCGTTTCGGCGAGGGCAGTGGCATCGGCCAGCTTGCGCGACGGGTGAATCAGCAACTGCCGGATGAAGCTCGCCAACTGTTGGCAGCGCGAAACCACGACGACGTGTTTTCGTTGCCGCTCAACGGTGAGCATGACCACGCACTGGAGCGTCTTGTACTGGAAGGGCATGGCGAGGGACCGCACGGTTATCGACATTATCTGAGCGTTCTACGCAATCAGCGTCCGCCTGCCGGAGCCTCCCTTGAGCATCCCGGCTGGCTCGATTGGGCGCGTGAGGTTTTGCAGGCGTTCGATACGTTCCAGTTGCTGTGCGCAGTGCGCAAAGGACCGTGGGGTGTCGAAGGGCTGAACCAACGTATCACCGACGCGCTGCTCAAGGCGCGGCTGATCGACAGCGACCAGCAATGGTACGAAGGCCGTCCAGTCCTGATGACCCGCAACGACTACGGCCTGGGGCTGATGAACGGCGATATCGGCATCGCCCTCAAATTGCCCGAACGTGACGGGCCGAACGCCGGTGAAGCGGTCCTTCGGGTGGCATTCCCGCGTAACGACGGGCGCGGTGGGGTTCGGTTCGTGTTGCCGAGCCGACTCAATGATGTCGAAACCGTGTACGCGATGACGGTGCACAAGTCGCAAGGCTCGGAGTTTGCTCATACCGCGCTGATTCTTCCCGACGCCCTGAATCCGGTATTGACCAAAGAGCTGATCTACACCGGTATTACCCGAGCCAAGCATTGGTTCACGTTGATTGAAACGCGATCCGGAGTGTTTGAGGAAGCCGTGCAGCGCAAGGTCAAGCGCTTGAGCGGTCTGATGCTGGAACTGGAGGAGGGCGTGGGATCTCGATAATGAAAATGCTGACAGATCCCGGCGTTATCTGACCAGCCAGTCAGAGGGGACTGTATCGCTGGCGTTCCAACGCTGTGCTATCGTTGCGGCATCATCTCGTTACGATCCAAGAGAATCCCTGCATGAAGCTGGCTGTCTGGGCGACAGAGCGCGTAGTTGGCTGCAAGCAAGTATTGCTTGCCGGTCTGCTCTGTTTGCTCACGGGTGTGGCTGCTGCCCAGCCGCAAACTCCGGTGGGCATGGCTGAACAACGGGCCAAATCCGTCACTCAGGTGGTCCTCGGCATTCTCAGTTATGCCCGCTGGCCTGTCGAACCTGCGCAATTGCGCCTGTGCATCGTCGGCCCCACCGAATACACCGACGACCTGGTGAAAGGCACGACCCAGGCCACGGGGCGGCCTGTCACTGTGCGTCGTCTGCTGGCCGACAACCCTTCCATCGTCAGCGAGTGCGATGCGGTGTACATCGGCAAACTCACCGCCGATGAACGCAGTCGCCTGTTCGCTTCGCTGATTGGCCACCCGGTATTGAGCATCAGCGAGGGCGGCGATCAGTGCACGGTCGGCAGCTTGTTCTGTCTGCGTGTCGGTGATGAGCAGGTGTCGTTCGAGGTCAATCTCGACTCCGTTGCCCGCAGCGGCGTGCGCATTCATCCGAGCGTGCTGCAGTTGTCGCGCCGCAAGCCGGCGGCCCCATGAGACGCAACAAATCCACAGGGCGTCCGACCCTGGGTTCGGTCATCGGTCGCGGGCATTTGATTGTCGCGCTGGTTGCCGTTGCGATGGCCAGTGTGTCCCTGACCCTGCTCGGCGTATTGGCGCTGCGGGTCTATGCCGATCACAACCTGCACCTGATTGCTCGTTCGATCAGTTACACCGTGGAAGCGGCAGTGGTGTTCAACGACAAGCCGGCTGCGACGGAGGCGCTGGCATTGATCGCGTCGACCGAAGAGGTAGCGGACGCGCAGGTGCTGGATAGTCAGGGTCAGGTGCTTGCGCGATGGCAGCGTCCGGAAAACGGCTTTTTTTCCGGGTTGGAAATGCAGATAACGCGGATCGTGCTGGAAAGACCGATCAGTCTGCCGATCCTGCATCAGGATCGCGAGATCGGCCGAGTCCTGTTGATTGGTCACGGGGGCAGCTTGATGCGTTTTCTGCTGAGCGGTCTGGCGGGCATCATTCTCTGTACTGCGGTCAGTGCCTGGGTAGCGCTCTATCTGGCGCGCCGCCAGTTGCGCGGGATTATCGGCCCACTGCACAGCCTGGCAGGAGTGGCCCACGCCGCCCGCAGCGAACGGGCACTGGACCTGCGCGTGCCTCCGGCGAAAATTGCCGAACTCGATAACCTCGGTAACGACTTCAATGCATTGCTCGATGAACTGGAGTCCTGGCAGACCCACCTGCAAAGCGAGAATGAAACCCTCGCCCATCAAGCCAGCCATGACAGCCTCACCGGGTTGCCCAATCGCGCATTTTTCGAGGGTCGCCTGATCCGCGCTTTGCGCAGCGCCAGAAAACTCAACGAACGAGTGGCGGTGCTGTTTCTCGACAGCGATCGTTTCAAGGGGATCAACGACAGCTTTGGTCATGCCGCTGGCGATGCGGTGCTGGTGGCGGTGGCGAACCGGGTGCGGGCGCAGTTGCGCGAAGAGGATCTGGTGGCACGTCTGGGCGGCGATGAGTTTGCGGTTCTGCTGACTCCGCTGCACAAGACCGAAGACGCCGAGCGCATTGCCGACAAGATCCTCGCCAGCATGGACACCCCGATTGCACTACCTGGCGACACCAGTGTGGTGACCTCGCTCAGTATCGGCATTGCGGTTTACCCCGATCATGGCACCACGCCCGGCACCTTGCTTGATGCGGCCGACGCCGCCATGTATCAAGCCAAACGCCTGTCGCGTGGCGCCCAATTCACGGCCGGGTCGGAGCACCCGGTCGATCCCGTTAAAACCAGGAGCTGATGCCCGTGTTCTCACTTTCCGTTCGACTGTTTTCCACACTGATGTTGATGGCCATGCTGGCCCTGACCGGATGCCAGACCGCCCCACAAAAAGGCCTGACGCCGGCGCAGATTGCCGTGCTCAAACAGCAAGGCTTTGAGCTGACCGACGACGGTTGGGAGTTCGGCCTGTCGGGCAAAGTGCTGTTTGGCAGCGACATCGAAAGCCTGAACAAGCAAAGTACCGAGATCGTTGAGCGTATCGGCAAGGCCCTGCTCGGTGTTGGTATCGAGCGGGTGCGAGTGGATGGACACACGGACGCTTCGGGCAAGGAAGCCTACAACCAGCAGCTGTCTCTGCGCCGGGCAAAAAGTGTGGGCAAAGTGCTGACCACGGTCGGCATGAAGGAAGAGAACATTCAGCTGCAAGGCCTTGGCAGCCGCGAACCGGTGGCCTCCAACGATACCGCCGCCGGCCGCACCGAAAACCGTCGGGTGTCGATCGTGGTCAGCGCCGACTAATCGGCGAACTCCATCTCCCGGGTCTGCCCCATCAACAGCGCCTGATTGCGCTCGGTCACTTCACGGATGTAATCCCACAACAGGGTAATCCGCTTGAGCTTGCGAAGATCCTCCCGGCAGTACATCCAGAACTTCAAGGAATTCAGGTTAACCCAATGATTACGGGGGCTAACCGCCATGAGTATCCTTGAAGTTCGACCTGCTGTTACAAGCACCGTTACAACCCTCGCTTTTCCCTCGAAGCCGACCACAAGACTCGCTAAGCCCTATCACTACAGACGCAACGGTATTTACTACATGCGTCTCAGGGCTACAGGTAGCACCACGGAGCTTGTTTCGGTTTCCCTGAAGACCAGCAACAGAAGGGAGGCTATGGATGCCTCAGAGCAGCTCTCAGGCTACGTCAGGGCGTTTCATTTGGAGAATCCAGAGGCTTCATGGAGCAAGCTGAAGGAGCATTTCCGTGGTGTTTCAGCGGAGATGTTTGAGTCTGGGCGGGATGGCGACGTGACAAAGGTGTGGGGCGGTTTGCACGATAGCAATTCTGGACCTGTGGGCGTTTCGACCAGCTCCCGGAAGCCTTCTGTGTCTTTATCTGAATTGGCCCCTGCGATGACCTTTCAGATTCTCTCGAGTCTCTACTTGGCTGACCGTGGACAGAGCCAGAAGGTCTCGACCCTTAAGGAAACCAAGATTTGCCACGGAACCATCTCTGCGGCTCTCGGAGAGCTGGACATGAGAACGCACTCACGAGCTGACCTTGTAGCTCTCCGTGATCGTCTTGCAGATGGCCGCATGCCCTCAACGGTCAATAAGCTGATTGTGAAGCTGTCAACAGTCCTCGCATGGTCAGTTGAAAACGGTCACATATCCAAGTCTTACGACAAGAAACTGAAGCTCACGAAGGGCACTGAATCGAGCCGTAAGGCGTTCACTCAGGATCAGGTAGGCAAGCTGGTGGCTTACTCCAACACGCTGCCAGAGACCTCGTGGAAACGCTGGTTGTTGAGCCTCGGAGCTATCACTGGTGGGCGTCTGAATGAAATCTCACAGTTGACGGTCAGCGATGTTCAAACTCTTGCATCAGGCATCACCGCTATACACATCAACGAGGTCGGTGAGGGTAAGTCGATCAAGAACAAACGCAGTGAGCGTCTGGTGCCACTGACTGATGGTGCCTACGGATTCGACCTTGCAGCATTTCTACGTTACGTCGAAACCCGCAAAACTGACCAAGATGAGCCATCACATTCCGTGAATCTTGCACAGATTGGATACAAGACAGCCGGAGATTGGGCCAATCGTCAGGCTATCCCAGAGTCTCTGGGAAACGATCATAAGCCGGGGCTGACATTCCACTCTCTGCGTCACTCGTTGGCGACTCTTATGCAGGTTAAGGGCGTTCCTACAACCCACGCTCAGGCTGTCATGGGACATGCTTCGGGTACGGTTACTTTTGATACATATGGAGCTGGTGTTCCTGTTGAAGTTATTGCGAGGATGTTGAACGCATTACTGTGTCCAATGCACTCCGACTGATAAAGAAATTCCTCTACCTCTGATATCTTCGGTGACTGATATTGATTTGAGCATAAGCAGGAAGTAATTCAGCATGCCAACTTTTGAGTTAGAAAATAGTTGGAGAAAGTGCTTGACAAATAAGCTCAACGTATTGACAAAAGTGAATTTTATAGTGTAAAATTGCGTATATAAGGAGAGAGAAGCGACACCGCCTGTCTGAGCAACATTTACCAAGCTTAGCTATTTCCTTACCCCCTAATTTCAAAAGGTCTTACTGAACGGTTAGACCTTTTTTAATGTCTCGAATACAGACTGTTTAAAAAAAACGTCAAGCCTTTATTACCACCAATCCAATGGAGGATCTATTATGTCCGAAACAAAACAATGTTCCAGTTGTGGAACAATGCTGGCCAATAAAAGGAGTCACGCCCGAACTTGCTCAAATACTTGCCGCTGGCGAGTATGGCATGCAAAGCAATCAGCAATGATTTCAGTTAAGTTGATGTTCAGCGTCACCGGCTATGAAGTTATTAAAGGTATTGCTGAAGCTGTTGGTGTGTCGGTAAGTGATTATCTACAGGCTCAAGCAATTGCAGGATATAAGCAATGAGAGTGCAATTGAACGACAGGGCGGTCGCACAGCTTGAGTTCATCATGGATCATACGGGTTACACAAATAAGCAACACGCACTCCAAGTAATGCTTACGACTTTTGCAAGCAACCTAAGAGGCACTGGTCGGAAGAAACTGAATAACAAGGATGAATTGCTATGAGTGCTAGTCTGGATTACTTCAGTCGTGGATTTGCAAAAGCGTATGAACGACGCAGAGGCACAGCAACAGGCCACCCAAGTTGTAGAAAAGGTTCATGGTGATAGTGACGCAATGACCTGTGTAGATACCAGCGATACAAAAAATACCTACGCCACTAAAAATTATCAAGCTGCCATAGTGCAGAAGATGATCGCACTAATTCAAAAGAGGAAAATTAAATGAGCGAGAAGACTAAGATTGTAGTAAGCGGAGCTCCACCTAAGTGGAACGATGCTGAATTCGAAGCCCGTGTTGATGGATGGGTAAATGTGTATCGAGGCACTACCAAGTGCATGGAGCTTGTGCGGTCGCCACTACCCCATGATTTCCTCGAATCGGTAGCTTCGAAAGTGGCAGAGGGCTATACAGTCGCTCGCGATCAACGTGTTACACATGAAGCCCTAAATCATTCTTGCTGGATGAGAAAGCCAGACGAAAAGCAGAAGAGGGATATTGATGACATTCGTATCCGAGTGAAATCTGAGTACGTTGAATTCCTACAAGGTGAATACGTCCGATATCAAGACTTGCTACGTCAACAACTTATTCAAGCAGCGGAAGCGAAAGAACAAAAGAAGATCGATGACGCTCGCAACAAGCGAATGTCAGAAATTGACAAAGAAGTGAACAATACATTTTCCCCGTTGGTCATTCCTGGGTAACCGAATGATCTAGTGACAGGCGCTGTAAGCAACACCTACTAGAACCTCCCACAACGTGTTCAGAGAACATTCCAAATGCAAGCCAACCCAACGATGGCCCCGGCAGATTACCCAATCTGTGCGGGGCTTTTCGCTTGCTGAGATTTGACACAGCAGCTCCCACCTCACGGTTATGAATGCTGACTCATGACAAGCTCATGAGGAGGAGCGTTTTTTAGAAAAGCAAAATGTCAAGCTTTTTTTGACGAGCGGTGTCCGCTCTGGTATAATGCGCACCTCAAACAGACCGCTCAAAACCTCATGGTGATCATTAGTCGATTCCGACGCAGTGCATCATGCGGAGTTTTTACGCCTGTGATTTAACCAAAACAACCGGCAATACCCGAGAGGAAATGCCTATGAACTGAACGAACCAAAGGAGAATTACCATGCAAGAACAAGCTACAGCGAACTCATTGGCAAATGGGTGCAACGCTTTTCAAGCCGCAGCAAACGACGCCTGCGCAATCCATGATGAAAAAACCAAGCGTAGGGTTGGTCGCCCACGTATCGTGACAGTCAATCCAGTGTCTGTGATTCTACCTTCTCTCTTGGCAGAGAAAAAAAGACCTGCGTGGCTTGATGATATTCTGTTTGGTAGCACCCTCACAGCAGTAGGACAATCTCGGAGCGTTTCTAATGTTTCGATGAAGGACGTGCGTGCCGCTCTCTGGCTTCCCACCTTTGAAACAGTGTCGCTACAAAAGCTCGGGTATGAAAAACGTCAATCGGAAAGAGTTATTAAGGCTGCCCGCTTCGTAGCGAACGGCATTATCAAATGCCTCGAACGCAGCCAGCCAAAAACTCTCGAGCGCCTCAATGCTGATGCTGAGCTCGAGGTTAGTCAGTCTTATTACACCACTAGAATCGAGAGATATCGCCCTCTCAAACCAGTGCCCGATGAGATACTTGAGCTTTATCGACAGGGCGACTACTACGGCTATGGAAAAGCCTTACGCGATTTCCGACGAGCGGATTAACGTCGGAAAGAGAGAGCAAGGCGAACGATGCTTTTTCTTCAGGGTGTCACCCTGCGTACGTGACCAAAACGCCAGTCTTGGTCACGATTGATCATTTTTTAATTAACGTCGGAAAGAGAGAGAGCAAAGCGAGCGACTGTTAAAGCGTAAGCTTTGAATTGGTTAATTTTAGAATAATATAATCTTCTGTGTGGGACACACAGGATATGTATTAGTGAAGCCTGGAAAGAAGAGAGGGGTACGATCCCTCAAATCAAAGAACATGGTCTTAAATAATAACTTTTCTGTCGTTAAGACAGAGAGCCTATTCTGAGTAAACTCAGGAGAAAGATCAAAGGCGAGAGGGCTTCGCTTCTCCTCTCTCCTGAAAAGCATTCGCCTACCGGCTCACTTGCGGACACTGATCGTATTAGAGAGTTACAAACTCTTGAATGCAACTTCTGATTGTAAATCAGATATCAGCAAGCTCCTGTGTGAACACACACAGAATATTCACTTGGTGAACCGTTCAGGGAAAGAGGAATGGAGTGAATCAAAATACCAGACACTCTTCACGCCGTGACGGTGAGCACGATACATCATCAATAATTTCCAGACGATTGATTGGCATCTAGTCTGTGTGCGATAGCTTTAAGGTTCCACAATCGCTTTTGATCGACTTTACGCTTAAAGTATACGCACAGCCCATGAGCACCCATCGGTGCTCAGAGGTTTTTTACGGCGTATGGTATGTCTAAGTAGGCTGTTAGTATGAAGATGCACGAATGTCCATCATTGGTTGGAGGACAACTCTGAATGTTTGGTTCTCACCAATCTGTGTCCATGTTGCCAGCTCTCTTTTGAACGCACTAGAACCGCCACACCGTCCGGTTGCCTCCGGATCTGGCCCCACACCAACTAGTCTTCTTCCCGGCTTCACATAAAAACTAGCTCTCTCATCTCCTGCCAATCGTGCCGCAAGCTTGCCATCGATAAAAATAGCAAATAGACAACCCGCACCAATCACGTCTCCCTCCCTGATAACTGTGATACGGGCATCGTGTCCCCTGTCTTCTGATTGATAGGCAAGCAATCGATTTGCAGGTGCTATCCCTACATCCCCGCCAGATGGAGGTGACGCACAGCCATTCAGAACTGCAATCGCAACAGCAGCTATCAGTGATCGCATGAGTCCTTCCTTGTTTTAGGTAGAAAGAAGATTTGAGTGCTATTGGTTTGAAGAAGGTTACGTTCCTACATGAAGTCTTTCGAGGGTATATAGGTGTTAATTATCGGAGCGCCATAGCTCTTGCCTGAGCAAGTAACCTTATAAGTAAGCTCGTTTTCTTTAGAGCTTTCATTAGCTTTAATCAGTGCCAATCCTTTCCCTGTCTGAGTACAAGAAAGAATATCATGCATGTAAATTCGGTTTGTTTTCTCGGTTACTGGAAATTCCTGGCAGTAACTTAAATCTGCTGTACAAAGCTCAAGTTTAAGAGCGTAAAGCTCTGTAGCGCCTTGCACTGATGACAACTTGTTAGCTGCCTGTAGCCCTGAGCTACACAGAAGGCTCAAGATCAGAGTTGCAGTCGACATGGTGAGAGTGTTCATAACGATTCCATTCCGAGCATTCATTGTCTTTAGTGGCCCAAACCAGCCTCAGGAGGGGCGTCCTTGGCTGAAGCATCACCTATTTGGAAGCGAGTGCAGAGCTAGAATATCTGAATTTCAGATATCTGAAAACCGGATATAGCTTGCAGGGCTGAATCTTGCGAAACGGCCCACCATGTCAAAAACGATCTATAAACCTGAACACTACGTATTGGTGTCGCTTTTGAAGAGGTATAGGAATGCGGCCGGATTGACACAGGTTCAGTGCTCAAAGGCTTTGGGCCGCCCTCAATCGTTTATGAGTGACGTAGAAAGTGGCACGCGTCGGTTGGATATTGTTCAGCTCCGAGAGCTGTGCTTGGTGCTTGGCGTTACTCTCTGCGAATTTGCACAGGAGCTAGAGAACGCTATCGCGGCTTCTACCACTGAGCCCTTTGTTGACCACTGCTCTTCTACCGCATCTTCAAGTTGACCCCTCGACCGACACCTAGCCAGAAACGATTACTATCAGGTGCTTGAACAGGGCTCGTATCAGGTTAAATGGCAGTGGCTGTGCGTCAGCTTTATGCAGCGATCAAGCTGCGACACTGATTAAACCTGGGCTTGAAGCACCTTTAGGCTAAGCGCACTACATACTCACCCTCACAACCTAGTAGTAAATCTAAAAAACGTAAGCAAATCGTCGTGGCTTGTGCCCCTCCGTCACATCAGGAGCATGAGCCTTGTAGCCCATCTGCTCAACGCTCAAGGATGAAGACATGCCAGACAATACAGATGCCCACATCGTCACAGCGGACGTGCTTACCCTTTTGCTGCATAACCAACATGCTTTAGCTGCTGCAATCGAAGAGGTGGCCCTCTGGGCTAGAGCTACTGGCTCAAGCGAAACCCATGAGAACGCTGTAACAGCTCTGGAAACTCTCGATGCCAACGCGTCTGCCATCACTGACGCAATTAACCAAATACGGCAAGCCTGATCGTATTCAATTGGGTACACCTTAATGACCGCTTGTCGGTGAATACGATATTCGTATTCAATAGGGTTGATCAAAGATAATGAATACATTCATACTCCTAACCTCTAGAGGCAAATGAATACAATGGGTGTGGATTGTGGCAAGCATCGGATACATCAGGGTTTCATCTGTTGATCAAAACACTGGGCGCCAGTTGGATGGTGTGGTGTTGGATGAGGTGTTCACAGACAAAGTGTCTGGTGCAACAACAGACCGGCCTGAGTTGCAGGCGATGCTTCGCCATATCCGCAAGGGGGATGTTCTCCACGTCCACAGCATCGACCGCCTGGCTCGATCACTGGAAGACCTGCTCTCACTCGTCAAAGGGATGATTGCCAAAGGTGTGGCGGTGCAGTTCCATAAGGAAGGTCTCCACTTCACTGGCGAAGCCAACCCAATGCAGGAACTCATGTTGGGCTTACTGGGTAGTGTTGCTCAGTTTGAGCGTGCATTGATCCGTGAGCGCCAAGCAGAAGGAATCCAGAAGGCCAAGGCAGCAGGCGTCTATAAAGGGCGTGTGAAGACGGTGGATGACGAGGCCATTCGCAAGGCAATGGCAGAAGAGGGCGCATCGTTCCGTAAGGTGGCAAAGGCTCTTGGTGTGAGCTTGAGTACGGTTCAGCGTGCCATGAAGGAATAGTGGTAAGCGAGAAGCCGCACAGTCCTCTGTGAGCAACGATTAAGTCGAGTGCTGCATGTTAATGGCTATCGGTTAGAACAACCCACACGCAACCCTGCGCAGTCTCAAGCTATACGCCGACCATCAAACGCCATTCCTACGGATTCACAGAATGTTTACATGAGGCATGCTCAATTATTGCCCTGACAGTTAAGCGCTGTCGATCAATCTTCAACATCCCAAACCGGATTGCAGTACCTGTACATACGGATTCGAATGTGTAATCCGATCCCCAAAATAGGGGGGTGGGTAGTTTTGGAAACAAGCAAGATTGTTGTAGAGTTCCTTCGCCCGCTCACACCATCACCCTAACCGCGTGCAGGATGACAGTCCTTTGGTGTGGGCGGGCTACTGACTTACTTTTCCACAATGAGCATGGGTCACCGCTGGTCTTTTACGTGGCAGTGACAGACTCTCCAAATATCATCCTTCAATGGTGCTGTTTTCGGGAGTTGGCCATGTGCTATATCCCCACCCAACTACGTGAGTCTGACCGCAGTTCCAGCAGTCTTTCAGCTCGCCATGCTTAACGTCTTCGATAGAAAACCCCTTCCCGCATTTATTACAGGGGACGGACTTGAAACCGATGCGATCCGCCGTGAAACGATCCTCATCAAGCTTCACTATGTTATGTTTTGCACCACAAGAGTCCTTGTAGCACTCAACCACTGAGCCCTCCTCAATTTGGGACAGGCTCACATACATCTCCGACTTACACACTGCACAGGCCACTGTCGTTATTGAGTTCATCGTTAGTACAAGACTAGCGGTTGATACCCTTTCAATTTCATCAAATATTTCTTGCAAGTCAGCGGCATTGATCTGTGGAGGACTATCGTCTTCTGAGAGGGAGGTTAGGTGTAAAAACTTCCCGAGTTTGTTATAGGACTTGTTTAACCATTTCACGGAAAACATCTTGTATTCGCCGATGTGCTTCCAGTTCCCGGATGGGGCTCCATCGACTGTTTCCAAACAGATATCAAGCGTTACATCTTGGTCTGCTCGTGGTTCGAAGCTGAGTAGAAGCTTGAGCGCTTTCTGAGGCTGCCATGATTTATATACCGACTTTGGTAGCTTATCCCCGATCTTGCGGAGTCTCTGGTAAACGATGCTTTCCAGGCTGAATCTCAGTTCAAGACATGCATGGCGTAGTGCATTTTCATCACCGATCTCAATGTATGCCTTGGCTCGTGCTAGATAGTCTGCGACACCATAAATACTCATGCAGCCTCTCCTCGGGGATTTTTAGCTTCCACTTCGATAGCAGTGCCCTTGTTGTCACACCTTCTCCCAGGAAACTGAATCAATCGCCCTTGAGTCCCGGTAAGCCTTGAGCAGCACGCCATTCCTTCACAGTTTTAGTGATACCGGATGCTGAGTCATCGGCGCCGTCTTCCGGGTAAAAAATCAAGTCGGAACCAGCAGGGTGCTCGCTGACCTCTTCAAAGTGGAACACCAGTTCGTCCACTTCCGGCTCTGTGCCATCGTGGTCAATGATTCGCTGTAGCAGGGCTACGAACTCGCTTTCTGTGTATTCACTGAATGTATTTTTCATAGTTTCTGCCTGTCTTCCCTGTGAATTTCAACGTGACGTTTTGGCGTGGCTACGGAGAGGTTATCAACATCGTAGACAGCGCCGCCATGTTGGATGTGCTCTATATGGTGGATCTCGTAGCGACCATTTTTACCGTTGCGTTCTGCTTTTGGCACGAATGGAGAATTTCCCTTGGATAGCCAGCCTTGGTTGGTAGGTTTGAATTGAGCATAAAGTTCTGGATCATTGGCTACGGCCGTCCAGAGTGCAGCCCTGAAGTCATCGAAGCTCTTGAATTTTTGCCCTCGCAACTGATCTGCGATTCTTGTGGGGATTGGGGCACCGAGCCCTGTGCCAGCGCCAGCAAGCCAGATACCCGATACGTCCTGTCCTTTGCCAGTCACGACACCTGGTGAATGGCGAGCGCTGATAACGATGTAGAGCGGCGAGATACCAGAGTCAGCCGGGAATACAAGAATGAAGTCTTTGTATTCATCAGGGTAGAGCGGGCTGACAATGATGTTATCCGCTTGTTCTGTCGGCGGATAAATCCATATCTGCGGTGCTTGTGGTGCACCCTCTAACGGTGGAATCCCTGACGTGCTGGAGGGGTCAACGGCTGGTGTCCAGATCAGGGTTACCCCGTCACCAAAATCTGCCACCTGTTGAGAGCCTTGCTCAACGAACTGCACGACTGGAATCATCTCCCAGTCAGTGCGGCTTTGGGTGTTGTACCCGTACCCCTTCAGAGTGCCATCTGCCTGCTGTTCGACGTGAATCCGAACCCGTGTGCGGCCTTCCTTTAGCGCCTTTAGTTGGTCTTCGGAGTACAAACTGCTGTCTCCGAGATTACCGGGCACCATCAGTCCTACAGCTCCCAATAACGAGCCAAGGACTACGCCAGCAGTAACTATTCCAGCCCCCGCCCCCGCAGCTCCTGCACTCGTTGCAGCACTCCCACCAGCAACAGCTGCTCCAGCAGCGCACAAGCCACCACAAGACGCACCCGCAGCCGCAGCGCCACCACTCAATAGAAGGCTGCCCAGTGCAGCGGGTAACGCGCTACCACTAATCTTCTTGAGAGGGATGTTCCCGTCTGCATCCGTTTCATTGCCACCGAGAATGGCAAACTCGCCGTAGTTGCTCACTTTCTCGACGGGAATAAATCCGGCTGGGTTCTTGTGGTCAATCACGCCGTCTGGAAGATCGCAGCTCTTGGCGAATACACACCCCAAGCGGTTTGGCTTGGCTTCTTCTTTTGGGGGGAGGTCTTTGTATTCAGCCCAACGCTGGGCATGGATATCTACAGGCTCAACACCGCTATTGCGGTAGCCCTTTGGTGGGTTGGGCACATAACCAGACATTCAACTTCCTTTCGTCCTTGGGGAATTTCAGCTTGTAGCTGGTGCAGAATGACGTTACCGGGAAGCTCAGGTATTGGCTGTAGGACAAATCCCAAAAGCCACACTGAAAACTCCCCTGATCCATGTCATTTGCTGGTGAGAGAAGGATACCGGGTTGGAGCGGGGTGGTGAATGCTGGCACATCGCATTTAGCTTTTGTTACGCGGATTACGCCAAGCGGTCACCTCGGAGAAGCTCAGCCTTTCAAACTTACCCAGTCCAGCCGGCGTAAAAAACCGCAATAGGCAACGTGAACATGAGAAATTGTTGCTTGAAAACACTTTCTCACACCGCATTGTTGCAAGGAATTCGTCCTGAATTATATTGCCAGACAGTATTTCATGAAACCCTACAGTTACTCATCTCTCGCGGCGCTGGATCTGGAAATCTATAACTTGGCACCTCTACCGTTTTTGCAAGTGGAGGTATAGCTGTTTTTGTGGCATTGTATTGCATGATTTGAGCCCGCTAGGAGCGTTCGATGTTAGCTGAAGCAGCTGTTGCCGGATTTATCGCGAAAAATTACGATCGAATTATAACTGTCGCCAAGAATTCATTTGAAAGAATAGATGAAGATCTCCGTATCGCACTAAAGCTTGCTTATCGAAACTATCTTTCAAATACTATCGCTAAGTATTCAAAATCAAAATCATTTTTCATTCGAAACGAGCCGACCTCACTTTACGATTATTATGTGCCTATCGGGGTTTACGCGAATAATCTTGAGCTTAAGGAGCCGAACATATCCAATTGCTTAGAGTTTTCAAAAAGAATTATAGTTGCTGGAATCGGCGGAACCGGCAAGTCTATATTGATGAAGCATCTATTTCTAGACTGTATCAACTCTGAAAGGTATGTTCCCGTCATGGTGGAACTCAGGGATCTAAACGAAATTGATTCATCCCTAGATTTGTTTATCGAAGCCACTCTAGCAAACTACGGATTTAACACGGCTGGAAACTTTTTAGAAAAATCAAAAAAGTCCGGACACTTTTGTTTCTTTTTTGATGGCTATGACGAAGTAACTCATGATAAAAGAAAGAAGCTAATTAAAGAGATTAAGCAGATATCGGACAAGTATTCCAAGTGTCCTATAATTCTGTCATCACGTCCAGATGAAGCATTCAATGGATTGGAGGTTTTCTCTATATTTAATATTATGCCAATGGACCTCGATACAGCGATCACTCTTGTCAATAAACTACCTTTTGATTTCGACATAAAAGGAAAATTTGTTAAAGCGCTGCGAGATAAGCTCTATAATGAACATGAATCGTTTTTGTCAAACCCTCTCCTGCTCTCGATCATGCTGCTTACATATGGAGAGAACTCAGAAATCCCATCAAAATTAAGCATCTTTTACAATCAGGCATTTGAAGCATTGTTTCGTCGGCATGATGCTTACAAAGGAGGCTACAACCGAGTTCGGCTTACCACGTTGGATATTCAAGACTTTTCAAGAGTTTTCAGTTTGTTTTCTCTGCAAACTTACGAAAGGCGCGAGTTCAAAATGTCCAGAATCTCATGCCTAACCTATATTGAGAAAAGTCGGAAAAGCATGGGGAAAGATTTTGCACCAGAATCATACTTGCAAGATCTACTGACAGCGGCCTGCCTACTCACCGAAGATGGGTTGGACGTAGCATTTTCGCACCGTTCTTTTCAAGAGTATTTTGTGGCGCTACATATATCTGCGGCAGCTCCCGAAATTCAGGAGGCGCTGATACTAAGATATTGGAAGAACATGAAATCTGATGATGTAATAAAGCTTCTCATTGAGATAAATCCCGAACTTGTAGAGCGAGTATTGCTCATCCCTGAATTGGACAAGCTATTCAGTAAGCTTAAAGTAAGAAAAGCCGTAGGAATTACGCACACGGCTGCATTTTTCAAACAGCAATTTACGTATATCAATGTCGAGCGACGCGGTCTAACAGCGACATCCAGAGATCCAGATGCGAGTGTGTTTGATCTCGCTAAGTTCGTTGTGCCGCACGGAGGGTACGTTTTTCCTAACTCGGAAGTGTTTAAGGAATTTGACGAAAGGATGGTGGCCACCTACAGTAATCCAAAGAAGGAAGTTGCCAGATTCTCCACATCTGCCATGACTTACAAAACTCCTATCCTAAATGATCTCTTGCATTTTGAAGGCAGGTTCTCCATTAAATACTTTCAGGCTTTGTTCGCGGGCTATAAGCGATTAAAGTCTAAGCACACTAACAGGCTAGAAAGTTTAGATAGGCTGTTAGGCATTTAGCATATCGTTCATCCAGCCTCATGAGCCATAGCATCGCTTGAAGTTTATGAGGCAATCAATCATGATTTAGTTAGTAAGGGAGGTCGATTTTTATTTGCAAAAGGGGTTCGTCAGTACGCGACGGAAACCGTCACCCACTGCTAAACCTAGCATCAGGAACGTTAATTCCCAGCAATGCAGGAGTCGTCACTATTGTGGTTCTCCAAAGAGCAGCGTTGGGAGAAACAGCCACCAACAAGAAGGTGCAAGGTGAAGACGGTTCACGCCTCCTAACCTTTGTTGAGCAATTAGCCAAATTCGGTTGTGTGCGATTTTTCACTCGCGAGTGATGACCCGCATTTGATGAGTTAGACAGACACTTGCAAGTACCGACGTATCGTCAGTTTCACGCATAAAAAATCACACTGGCGTTTCAGCATCTCTTCATTGGTGCCCACATGGGGTCCTTATCGCGTGCATGTGCGTCAATGAATGTCGACGTCAAAGAGTTACAAATTGCGTACCAACCGCTGTTACAAACCATTGGAAAAGGCCAGCTGACCTCGTTACGATGCGGCCACCTGATTCCTTGAAATTCTGTCAGTCGGCGAACTCCATCTCCCGGGTCTGCCCCATCAACAGCGCCTGATTGCGCTCGGTCACTTCACGGATGTAATCCCACAACAGGGTAATCCGCTTGAGCTTGCGAAGATCCTCCCGGCAGTACATCCAGAACTGCCGGGTGATATCGATTTCCTCCGGCAACACCGGTAACAGGCGTGGATCCTGTGCCGCGAGGAAACACGGCAGGATTGCCAGCGAGCGCCCCTGCTGCGCCGCCACGAATTGTGCGATCACGCTGGTGCTGCGCAGGTTCGCGCTGGCGCCGGGCACCACGTTCGCCAGATACAGCAGCTCCGAGCTGAACGCCAGGTCATCCACGTAACTGATGAATTGATGCTTGCCCAGATCGGCGGGGCGGCGGATCGGCGGGTGTTTGTCCAGGTACTCCTGGGTCGCGTACAGCTGCAAGCGGTAGTCGCAGAGTTTGCAGCACACGTAAGGCCCATGTTCCGGGCGTTCGAGGGCGATGACGATATCGGCCTCGCGTTTGGACAGGCTGATGAAGTGCGGCAGCGGCAGGATGTCCACCGAGATCGCCGGGTAGGCATCGACGAAATGGCTCAGCTGCGGGGTGATGAAGAAGCTGCCGAAACCTTCGGTGCAGCCCATTCGCACATGCCCGGACAGCGCGACGCCGGATCCGGACACCTGTTCGCAGGCCATGTGCAACGTACTTTCTATCGACTCGGCGTAACTCAGCAGACGCTGCCCTTCGGCGGTCAGCACGAAACCGCTGGTGCGGGATTTCTCGAACAGCAGTGTGCCCAACGCCGCTTCCAGCGAACTGATCCGCCGCGACACCGTTGTGTAGTCCACAGCCAGGCGTTTGGCCGCGGTGCTGGCCTTGCGGGTGCGGGCGACTTCGAGAAAAAACTTGAGGTCATCCCAGTTCAGCGAGCCTAAAGACGTGATGTTTTTTTGCATGATGGACGGGCTTATATGTGCGTTCTTATTAGAAGTTTGCACATCTATACTCCAAAAACAGTCCGACAACCAATTCGTGACACACGCCTCATCTCAAGGCGAACCTTTCGCCTTGGCTCCTAAGATAAAAACAAGTTCTGGAGACCAGCATGAACGCATCGCTTACGCCCAACGAAACCACGATCCAGAAGGTCAAGCTGCTGATCGACGGCGAGTGGGTCGAGTCGCAGACCACCGAGTGGCACGACATCGTCAACCCGGCGACCCAGCAGGTGCTGGCCAAAGTCCCTTTCGCCACCGCTGCTGAAGTCGACGCCGCCGTCAGTGCCGCCCAGCACGCCTTCCAGACCTGGAAGCTGACCCCGATCGGCGCGCGCATGCGCATCATGCTCAAGCTGCAAGCGCTGATCCGCGAACACTCCAAACGCATCGCCGTGGTGCTGAGCGCCGAGCAGGGCAAGACCATTGCCGATGCCGAGGGCGATATTTTCCGTGGTCTGGAAGTGGTCGAGCACGCGTGCTCCATCGGTAGCCTGCAAATGGGCGAGTTCGCCGAAAACGTTGCCGGCGGCGTCGACACTTACACCCTGCGCCAGCCGATCGGCGTTTGCGCCGGCATTACGCCGTTCAACTTCCCGGCAATGATTCCGCTGTGGATGTTCCCGATGGCCATCGCCTGCGGCAACACCTTCGTGCTCAAGCCGTCCGAACAGGATCCGCTGTCGACCATGCTGCTGGTGGAACTGGCGATCGAGGCCGGGGTCCCGGCGGGTGTGCTCAACGTCGTGCACGGTGGCAAAGACGTGGTCGATGGCCTGTGCACCCACAAGGACATCAAGGCGATTTCGTTCGTCGGTTCGACCGCCGTCGGCACCCACGTTTATGACCTGGCCGGTAAACACGGCAAACGCGTGCAATCGATGATGGGCGCGAAGAACCACGCCGTGGTACTGCCGGACGCCAATCGCGAGCAAGCGCTCAATGCCCTGGTCGGCGCCGGTTTCGGTGCGGCCGGTCAGCGTTGCATGGCCACCTCGGTTGTGGTGCTGGTGGGCGCGGCCAAGCAGTGGCTGCCGGATCTGAAAGCGCTGGCGCAGAAACTCAAGGTCAACGCGGGTAGCGAGCCGGGCACCGATGTCGGCCCGGTCATTTCGAAAAAGGCCAAGGCGCGGATTCTCGATCTGATCGAAAGCGGCATCAAGGAAGGCGCCAAACTGGAGCTGGACGGTCGCGACATCAGCGTGCCGGGTTACGAGAAAGGCAACTTCGTCGGCCCGACCCTGTTCTCGGGCGTGACCACCGACATGCAGATCTACACCCAGGAAATCTTCGGCCCGGTGCTGGTGGTGCTGGAAGTCGACACTCTCGATCAGGCCATTGCGCTGGTCAACGCCAACCCGTTCGGCAACGGCACGGGTCTGTTCACCCAGAGCGGCGCGGCGGCGCGTAAATTCCAGACTGAAATCGACGTTGGTCAGGTCGGCATCAACATTCCGATTCCGGTGCCGGTGCCATTCTTCAGCTTCACCGGCTCCCGTGGTTCGAAACTCGGCGATCTCGGCCCATACGGCAAGCAAGTGGTGCAGTTCTACACCCAGACCAAAACGGTCACGGCGCGCTGGTTCGATGACGACAGCGTCAATGACGGCGTGAACACCACCATCAACCTGCGCTGAGGAATGGCCATGAAAATCGCATTTATCGGTCTGGGCAACATGGGCGCGCCGATGGCGCGCAACCTGATCAAGGCCGGGCATTCGCTGAATCTGGTGGACCTGAACAAAACCGTGCTGGCGGAACTCGAGCAACTGGGCGGCACCATCCGCGCCTCGGCTCGCGAAGCCGCAGAGGATGCGGAACTGGTGATCACCATGTTGCCGGCCGCGGTGCATGTACGCAGCGTCTGGCTCGGTGAAGACGGCGTGCTGGCCGGGATCGGCAAAGGCGTGCCGGCGGTGGATTGCAGCACCATCGATCCGCAGACCGCACGCGACGTGGCAGCGGCCGCTGCCAAACAAGGCGTGGCCATGGCCGACGCACCGGTGTCCGGTGGCACCGGAGGCGCCACTGCCGGGACGCTGACCTTCATGGTCGGCGCCACCCCGGAACTGTTCGCCACCCTGCAACCGGTGCTGGCGCAAATGGGCCGCAACATCGTGCATTGCGGTGAAGTCGGCACCGGGCAGATCGCCAAGATCTGCAACAACCTGTTGCTCGCCATTTCGATGGTTGGCGTCAGCGAGGCGATGGCCCTGGGCGATGCATTGGGGATCGACACCAGTGTGCTTGCCGGGATCATCAACAGTTCGACCGGGCGTTGCTGGAGCTCGGAAATGTACAACCCGTGGCCGGGCATCGTCGAAACGGCGCCGGCCTCGCGTGGTTACACCGGTGGTTTTGGCGCCGAGCTGATGCTCAAGGATCTGGGGCTGGCCACCGAGGCGGCGCGTCAGGCGCATCAGCCTGTGGTGCTGGGCGCGGTGGCGCAGCAGTTGTATCAGGCGATGAGCCAGCGCGGGGAAGGTGGCAAGGACTTCTCGGCAATCATCAACAGCTATCGCAAGCCGCAGTAATCGTCGTCAGGCCTGTGCTCGCCACAGGTCTGCAAACCCAATGCAGTAGGTGTTGCCGGTAAATCACGTCGGGTGGTTTCCCGGCTTTTTTGTATCAGGCGAAAACGAAGTATTTGCGCACGGTCTCGACCACTTCCCAGGTGCCCTTCATGCCTGGCTCGACGACGAAAATGTCGCCGGCACGCAGATGGATCGGCTCCAGGCCGTCCGGGGTGATGATGCAGTAGCCCTCCTGGAAATGGCAGTACTCCCATTTCACGTAATCCACCCGCCACTTGCCCGGCGTGCAGATCCAGGTGCCCATGATCTTGCTGCCGTCTTCGCTGGTGTAGGCGTTGAGGTTGACGGTGTGCGGGTCGCCCTCAAGCTTTTCCCATTTGCAGGCGTCGAGTACTGGCAGCGGGTGGGTGTCGCGCAGAACGGTGATAGGTGCAGGCATGACGGCTCCAGGCCAAAGGCAGTTTGAGTCGCCACCCTAACGTTGGCAAGCGAGCCTGGAATGTCTGGGTTCGACCTCCAGATGCCTGTTAGCGCTGAGCGAGGAAAGCCCTGAAAAACCGGGCATTGCACCAATGCTGTGCATATATGACGGTTTTAATACAAGCATGCACCGTAAAAGTTCAATCAATTTTTAGACTAAAACGAGATAACCATTCGGACACCTATTGCAAAACAAAATCGTCTGTACTATAACATTCGTACTAAAGGACAATCCCACCCTAATGGAGCTACACCAGAGTCACGGACAGACTTGAATCGGCTTTTCTTCTCACAAAACTGACTTGGCTTTTGGCACAGGCGTGCACATTTATCCGTCTTTTATAAAAGGCGGGTATTTAATGGAACAATCAGTTAACAAGTGGCGCAGACGCAATGTCATGCGTGCTTTGAGTTGAAGCCTTAAATAAGCAGTTAATTATTATTTGTGCATCGGCGGAATTATATCTGCGGGATACGCACGCCTATCGGATTTTTATGTGCCCGGCATCAATGGAATGAGGCTTTATTGTGGACGACATAAATGTAGTTGAAGTTTCGACGATCGTGGATAACGCGAGTGAGTTGGGCCGGCATGTCTGGATTCGTGCTGGCAGCCGCCTGCAAAACGTTCGGGTCGCCGATGATTGTTTCATCGGATTCAAGTGTGATTTGCAGTTCACCTCCATCGGCGCGTCCAGCATGCTGGCCACCGGCGCGAAGTGCCTGGGCACCGCGCAATCACCGGTACACATTGCCGAAAACGTCTGGCTGGGCGCCAAAGCGACCGTTGCCGCTGGCGTTTCCATCGGCGCGGGAGCGGTGGTGGCTGCCGGGGCGCTGGTGACCGCCGATGTACCGGCCGATGCCATCGTGGTCGGTCGTCCAGCACGGGTCATCGCCCAGCGCACGGTGGTCGAGGACGGCCTGCCGAGCCCGGCGCCGGTGCTGGCCAAAGTCCGGGAGCGGGCGCGCCAGGGCTTGCCGTCGATGCTCGATCGGTCCACGCAGTCAGTGCCGCGGCTCAAGGTGTTGAACCCTGACACCGCAACCTGGGACATCAGCGACGAGGCCTTGATCGATGCCGAATTGCGCGGCGGTGCCTCGGTGGAAATTGCCCGGGACTGCATTCTGATCGGGCGCAGCAACCGCCAGGGCGGCATGTCGCAACTGGGCGGCATTGAACTGGGCACCGGTGCCCGACTGGCTCCAGGCGTGGTTATCGAAGCTGCCGGTGGCGTGAGCATCGGTGCCTTCAGCGAGCTGGCCGAAGGCGTCACGATTGTTGCGTCTACTCATGATCATTCGTTCCGCTCACTGCCCTGGGAGGAGGCACCTGTGCGCATTGGAAGTCGTTGTGTCATTGGCGAGGGCGCCATCTTGGTAGGTCCACTGAGTATCGGTGACGGTGCAGTTATAAAGCCGTACTCAGTGGTGATAAGGGATGTATTGGAAAACACTGTGGTTCATGGCGTTGTTCAACTAATGGAGATTCAAGAATGATTTTATTTGCCCCCAATCCGACCGGTTCAGGCCACAACATGCGCGCGCTTTCGATCGCTCAGGCGATTAAAAAGCAACGTCCGGATATGCCGTTGACCGTGGCACTGGCTTCTTTGCAGCCGACCTTTACACCAATGTTCGAAAAGTCCGGCGTTGAAGTGGTGGATATTGCCGGTCGTCTGGTCGATTACTCGAAAAAGAGCAACTTGTCGAAAGAACTCGACTGGAATAATTACATCGGCGGTTATATCGCCAATACCTTCTTGTCCGGTGAGCGAATTCTGTCTTACCTGGCTTTGATTGCCGAGTACAAGCCGACCGCTCTGGTGTCCGACTACAACATGGCCGCCTGCCTGGCCGCGATTTTCAGCGGCACGCCGCTGGTGTTCGTGACCGAGCGTTATGACTTCACGCTCTGCCAGCTTGAAGACCACGACCTGGCCGACGGCGGCTTCGAAGTCAACGCGCTGGAAATGGCCCGGGCCCGTACCGCGCTGCACAGCCAGTTCAACTGGATGATCAATCAGAGCCAACTGGTGCTGACCGACAAGCCGTACGTGGCTTCCCTTGATCAAGGCACACCGGTCGCCGAAGCACTGAACAGTGGCAAGGCGCATTTTGTCGGGCCGATGATCCGCGACATCAACGTCCAAAGCGGTTTGAACGTTCGTGAGCAATTGAACCTGGGTGATGCGCCGTTCGTTGTTGCCTCGATCAGCGGCACCACGATGTTTGCACAGAACAAGGATGCACTGCTCGCCGCCTACCTCGACAGCTTCAAGGTCCTGCGCGAGCGCAACCCGGAACTGAAATTGGTACTGCTCGGCCGTCAGGATATCCAGGCCCAGGACGGCGTGGTTTGCGTGCCGTACTACCCGGACTGGATGGGCCTGCTGCGCGAAGCGAGTCTGCTGATTTCGGCGCCGGGCTGGATCACCGTGACGGAAATCGCCGCGTTGCAGATTCCGACCCTGTTCGTGCTGCCGTCCAAATCCGAGTATCACGAACTCGAAGCGCTGCGCCGCCTGGAGCTGCTCGGTTTCCCGACGCATCTGGGTCACGATCGCGACGCTATCGTCGAGTTGATTCAGGGCGAGCTGGATAAAGACACACGCGCTTCTGCCTATTACGCGCCTCATCGTCAGGTGGCCGCGCCGGACGGCGAAGGTGCCGCCCGCGCCGCGACGCGCATCATCGAGTTGTGCCAGGGCAGCGTTGTGTCGCTGACCGAAAGCAAAGCTGCCTAACCTCAAGGAAGAGGGATTCACCATGCCGCTGCATCCGCAGTTTGTATTTGATCAAGGCCTCAAGGACATTGAGTACGGCGGTTTTTTTGCTGTCACCGATGCCGGTGGCGAAGTCGCGATTTCCACTGACAAGCAGTTGCAGGATCAGGTCGCGGCGACGCTCTACCAGGCTGACCACGGCGACGATGGTCAACTGCGTTTCGCCCACGACGGGCTGATGCGTTTGTACGATGCGCCGAACGCCGGTTTTCACGAGCTCGCTGACCGCTACTGGACGCCCCACGGTTCGGGACGTTGCCGCACACTGGCGCTGCAACTGGACGCATTGGCTGCGCTGATTGCCTATCAGCGTCGAGTGCCGCAGGACGCGGCGAACAATGCCGCGATCCACGGTCTGCTGGAAAAGGTCGAAGCGCTTTACGCCCGTTCCACGGTTGCCGGCCTGTACAGCAGCGACTGGTCGACGCCGCTGGAGCTGGCCACTTCGATCGATCTCGACATCAGCGCCACGGCTTTGCTGGCGCGTATCGGCAATGAGCCGTTGGGTCTGGGACTGGTCGGGCACTTGCAGATTCACGCAGAAAATCTGATCGGCCGCGTGGCCGGCAGTGACAGTGCATCCTGTGTCGATGTGTCCCTGACCCGCTGCGCCGTGCGCGCTCAGGTCAGCCTGGTGCTGGCGCGTCTGGCCGATGTGCGGGACGACAACGCGCTGTCGAATCTGGCCCGTTCGTTTCTGCTGCAAACCCTGTCGCTGTTCCGCGATCCGGCCTACGGCGGGTATTGGGACCGGGTGGGCATCAACGGCAAAGTGCGTTGCGACTGGCACACCTCATACAAAAATCACGAGTCGCCATTCCCGATCAAGACCGCCTACGACGTGGCGCTGCTGTTGCAGGCGATCCAGGCCTTGCCGTCTGGCGCGAGTGACGCTGACCGCGCTTCGGTGACGGCAGCCTTGCTGGAGTTTCATGACACTCGCAATGGCGGGCTGTTCATGGGCAAGGGCTATTTCTGGTCGACACCCGATGACCCGACCGTGCCGTTCATTCGGCAGTTCTGGGCGCCGCCGCGTCAGCCGGGGATCTTCAGCATCGGCAACCTGACGTACCTGCCGCTGCACTTGAAGAGCCTGAAAACCCAGCTCGCCGCCGCCCACGCCTTACAGTCCATCGAGCCGGCCGCTGCTGTTGCTCATCATGACGATGCGGCGTTGGTAAACCGTGAACTGCAAGTGATCGATGGCGGTGGCGATGTGCAGCGCATTCACCCGAACGGTGTGCCGACCATCAATGTGGATCTGCAGCGTTATCTGGCGTGGCTGGCCAAGGCTCGGGCGTCGAACGAAACGCCGTACGGGCTGACCGCCGAAACCGCGCCACTGGGTTTTCGTGCCGACAAGACCTGGCAGGTGTTTTCCGGGTTGCACGTGATCTCGGACTTGCATGCTCTGGGTCTGCAAATCGAAAACAAGGCCAGCCTGATCGACTGCATCAGGGCCTCGCAAAACACCGACGGCGGATTCGCCGAGCAGCCGGGGCATCTGAGCGATGTGTTCGCCACCTACTGCGCGGTGTTGTCACTGCGAGTGCTGGGCGCGTTGCCGAACGATATCGGCGGTTGCGTGCGTTACCTGCAAGCGTGTCAGAACCCCGATGGCGGGTTCGGTGATGTGCCGGGTTTCGGCTCGGACATCTGGCACACCAACCTGGCGGTGCTGTCGCTGCATGCGCTCGAAGCCAAGGCCCCGGACGAGCAGGGCGTGATGGCTTTTGCCCTGCGCTGCCGCTCGGCCGATGGCGGTTTCGCCAACAAGCCCGGGTATCCGCCGGACGCCTTTTCGGTGTACCGCGTGGTGTCGACGCTGTTCATTCTCAACCGACGCATCGTCGATGCCGAACAGACCGTCGCCTGGCTGCAAAAGCTGCAACTGGCCAACGGATCGTTCCATTACCGGCCGGGCAAAGCGGTCAGTCTGGTGGGCACTTACATGGCCATTGCGGCGATGTATCTGCTCGATGCGCAGCCAACGTATTTGCAGGAATCGAAAGACTGGATCGCTTCCCATCAGAAGCAGGACGGTGGTTTCGGCCCGCTCAACGCGACCTCGGCGACCACCGATGAAAGCTTCGTCTGCATCCAGACGCTGCTGATTCTCGAACAAGGGCTGTCGCAATACTGGGTCGCGTTGTTGAACTGACCTGCACATAGCATCGAAGGACGTTAAATCATCATTTTGCCAGGGGAGGCGCTGATGAAAATTTTAGTGACAGGGGGCGCGGGCTTCATTGGCTCGGCCGTGGTGCGGTTTCTGATCGAAGAGACCGAATGCGAAGTGATCAACGTCGACAAGCTGACCTACGCCGGCAATCTCGAGTCGCTGGCCGATGTGTCCGACTCGCCGCGTTATCGGTTCTGTCAGGTAGACATCTGTGACAAGCCGGCGCTGGATGAGCTGTTTGCTCGCCTTCAACCGGATGCGGTGATGCACCTGGCCGCCGAGTCCCACGTGGACCGCTCGATCGATGGCCCGCAAGCCTTCATCGAAACCAACATCGTCGGCACCTACACGATGCTCGAAGCCGCACGTGGTTACTGGAACCGGCTGGACGCGGCGCGTCAGGCGGCGTTCCGTTTCCATCACATTTCCACCGATGAAGTTTATGGCGACCTGGAACCCGAAGATCCGGCGTTCACCGAGCGCACGCCGTATGCGCCAAGCTCGCCGTATTCGGCGACCAAGGCCGGCTCAGATCATCTGGTTCGCGCCTGGCATCGCACGTATGGCTTGCCGGTAGTGATGAGTAACTGCTCGAACAATTACGGGCCTTATCACTTCCCGGAAAAACTGATTCCTCACGTCATTCTCAATGCGCTGCAAGGCAAGCCGTTGCCGGTGTACGGCGATGGCGCGCAGATCCGCGACTGGCTGTTCGTTGAAGATCACGCCCGTGCCCTGTATGCGGTGGTGACCCGCGGCGAAGTAGGGCAGACCTACAACATCGGCGGCCACAACGAGAAAACCAACCTGGAAGTCGTGCAAACCCTGTGCGATCTGCTCGAAGCGCGCGGTGCGGAAAAACCGGCAGGCATCGCGCACTTCCGCGACCTGATCACCTTCGTCAAGGATCGTCCGGGCCACGACAAACGCTATGCCGTCGATGCCGGGAAAATCCACGCGACGCTGGGCTGGACACCACAGGAAACCTTCGAAAGCGGCATGAAGAAAACCGTCGACTGGTATCTGGATAACCGCGCCTGGTGGGTGCGGGTGATGTCCGGTGCCTACGCGCTGGAGCGCCTCGGCGAGCAACGCAACGAAGCCCTCGTGGCCTGAACTCTCAGTCATTCAAAACTCACTGCTTGAAAGGAAAAAAGCATGGCCAAGTACAAAGGAATTCTGCTGGCTGGCGGCGCCGGTTCGCGTCTGCACCCGATCACTCTGGGCGTCTCGAAACAGTCGCTGCCGGTGTATGACAAACCGATGATCTATTACCCGCTGTCGGTGCTGATGCTGGCGGAAATCCGCGAGATCCTGATCATCTCCACCCCGGAAGACCTGCCGGGCTTCCAGCGCATGCTCGGCGACGGCAGCCAGTTGGGCCTGAGCCTGAGTTACGCGGTGCAACCGAGCCCGGACGGCCTCGCTCAGGCGTTCATCATCGGTCGTGAGTTCGTCGGTGAAGACAACGTGTGTCTGGTACTCGGCGACAACATTTTCTACGGCGCCGGTTTTGGTGAAACCCTGCTGCAAGCCGCGTCTCGCGATGAGGGCGCCACAGTGTTCGGCTACTACGTGGCCGATCCCGAGCGCTTTGGCGTGGTGGAATTCGATGCTGCCGGCAAGGCCTTGAGCATTTGCGAAAAACCGAGCGATCCGAAGTCCAACTACGCGGTTACCGGTCTGTATTTCTACGACAACGAAGTGCTGCAGATTGCCGCCGACATCAAGCCGTCGCCGCGTGGTGAACTGGAGATTACCGACGTCAACAATGTCTACCTGCAACGCGGCAAGCTGAACGTGTCGGTGATGGGCCGCGGAATGGCCTGGCTGGACACCGGCACCCACGATGCGTTGATGGAAGCCGGCAACTTCGTGCAGGCCATCGAGAAACGCCAGGGTTTGAAAATCGCCTGCCTCGAAGAGATCGCCTATAACAAAGGCTGGATCGACGACGCGCAATTGCTGGTGCACGCGGGCAGCATGAGCAAGACCGGATACGGTCAGTATCTGGCGCGGCTGATCAACGATGATGTGGTGGTTTCGATGGACGCGCAGCGCCCGCTGAAAGGCGCTGCTTGACCGTTGCGAGATCAATGTGGGAGCGGGCTTGCTCGCGAAAGCGGTCTTTCAGTCAACGATGTTGTTGAATGTGACGCCCCCTTCGCGAGCAAGCCCGCTCCCACAGGTTCAGTGGCCGGTCACGCTGTCGAGTTGGGCAGCTTTGACCGTGGAGCTCGGTTCGGCCGATACGGATTGCAAACGCGCCAGGCGATTGGCGTGAGTCGGCGCTTCGGCCGCCAGCGGCGAGCGGCGTTTGCGGGTTTCTTCACGCAGCACCGGCAACACTTCCTTGCCGAACATGTCGAGTTGTTCCAGCACCGTCTTCAGCGGAATACCGCCGTGGTCGAACAGGAACAACTGGCGCTGGTAATCGCCGAAGTGCTCGCGGAAGGTCAGGGTCTTGTCGATGATTTCCTGAGGGCTGCCCACGGCCAGCGGGGTCATTTCCATGAACTCTTCCAGGGATGGACCGTGGCCGTACACCGGCGCGTTATCGAAGTAAGGACGGAACTCCCGACGTGCATCCTGGGAGTTGCGACGCATGAAGATGTGCCCGCCGAGGCCGACGATCGCCTGCTCCGGCGTGCCGTGTCCGTAATGGGCAAACCGCGTGCGGTAGAACTCGACCAGCGCCATGAAATGTTCCCGGGGCCAGAGGATGTGGCTGGCGAAAAATCCGTCGCCGTAATAGGCCGCCTGCTCGGCGATTTCCGGTGTGCGGATCGAGCCGTGCCAGACGAAGGGCGGCAGGTCGTCCAGCGGTCGCGGGATCGACGTGAAGTGGTTCAGCGGTGTGCGAAAGCGCCCGCTCCAGTTGATGTCTTCCTCGCGCCAGAGCCGATGCAGCAGGCGATAGTTTTCCATCGCCAGAGGCAGGGCGTCGGCGATGCTCTTGCCGAACCAGGGATAGACCGGCGCGGTGTTGCCACGGCCGAGCATCAGGTCCATGCGTCCGCCGCAGAGGTTTTGCAGCAGCGAATACTCTTCGGCCAGGCGCACCGGGTCGTTGGTGCTGATCAGCGTAGTGGACGTCGAGAGAATGATGCGCTGCGTTTTCGCTGCGATGTAGGCCAGCAGCGTGGTGGGAGAGGAGGTGATGAACGGGGGATTGTGGTGCTCGCCGGTGGCGAACACGTCCAGTCCGATGTCTTCGGCCTTCTGCGCAATTTGCAGGGTGGCCTGGATGCGCTCGGATTCACTGGGGGTACGGGCGTTGGTAGGGTCCTGTGTGACGTCGCCAACGGTGTAGATCCCGAATTGCATAAAGCCTCCTTGCCTTGGGTAAAGGTACGTTTGAAACCCTTGCCGCGAAGAATGAATCAACGCGGCACTTGAAATGTACGCCTGTACACGTACAATCGCAATCGTGGGTCATTTTACAAACGGATTTGAAGACCTCATCGAGAGAGGAGCGCGACATGGAACTGGGATTTATCGGCTTGGGCACGATGGGTGCGCCGATGGTGCTGAACCTGCTGAAGGCCGGGCATCGGGTCCGCGTGTGGAATCGCTCGTCGGCACCGCTGGCGGAACTGGCCAGGGCTGGCGCCGAACCTGTTGATACACCCGCGTTGGCTGCGCAGGCCGAGGTGCTGATTTCGATGCTCGGCGATGACTCGGCGATCCGCTCGGTGTTTCTCGATTCCGGGGCGCTGGAAGGACTTCAGGCCGGTAGCGTTCACATCAACATGTCCACTGTTTCCGTGGCACTGGCCCGGGAGCTGTCGGCACTGCATGAATCCCGTGGCGTCGATTACGTCTCGGCTCCGGTACTGGGGCGAGTCGATGTGGCGGCCGCCGGCAATCTGAATATCCTCGCCTCCGGGCCTGCCGAAGCACTGGCCCGGGTGCAGCCGCTGTTCGATGTGCTGGGACGCAAGACCTGGCACTTCGGTGAAGCCGCCGACGTGGCGTGCGCCGCCAAACTGTCGGCCAACCTGATGGTCGCTTCGGCGATCGAATCCCTGGCCGAAGCCTCGACCCTGGCCGGTGGCTACGGCATCAGCCGTGCGGCATTCATCGACATGATCACCTCGACGTTGTTCCCCGTTCCGGTCTATCAGGGTTACGGCAAGCAGATGGCCGATGACACATTCGAGCCGGCAGGCTTCAAATTGTCGTTGGGATTGAAGGACGTCCGTCTGGTGCTGGAGGCCGGGGAGGCTGCCCAGGTACCGCTGCCGTTTGCCAGTGTGTTGAAGGACAACTTGCTGGACGGCATGGCCCATGGCCAGGCTGATCAGGACTGGGCCTCGTTGTCGCGGGTCAGTGACCGGCGTGCCGGCGTGAAGTAATCAATCGGATTTAAACGCCGTAACTTGCTTTGCAAGTTCGGGTGGCATCTTGCGCTGTTAATTATTGTCGGACAGTTATTTGCCTTTCACTGAAAAGTGAAAGAAGTCTGAGAATAATGCTTGTCAAATGTACGACTGTAGACGTACATTTTTATCGGGGTTTACAACAATAAAAGTTTGTCTGTTTTTTCGTCTGCTGATCGTAAATAAATAATAGCTAGGAGCCGTTATGAAAAATCTAATGCAATGGAACAGCCTTCCCTCCGAATCCAATGAATGGCTCGAGAAGGTGCGTGCACTGAATCCGCTGATTGTTCAGCACCGCGAGTACAGCGAGCAGACAAATGCGACTCACAAGGATGTGATGTCCCGATTCTTCAAGGACGGTTTTGGCCGTACGTCGGTCTCCCGGGCGTTCGGCGGCTCCCAGGTCGATATCCAGACCACTTCCGCGCTGGTGCTGGAGTTTGCCCGGCACGACGCCTCTCTGTCCTGGCAACTGGCGGTACAAGTGGCGATGGGGCGCCTGTCGGACTACCTGCCGGAAGCCACTTCCGAAGCGATCTACAACCACTGCGACGGTTTCGTGATCGGCGCCATCCACTCCGGTGGCGAAGCGCTGCCAATGGGTGACGATTACCTGCTGAGCGGCAAATGGGCGTTCGCCAGCGGTTCGGCCCACGCCGACTGGCTGGTCTGCACCGCCACCGTCAAGGGCACCGAAAACAACACCACCCCGGAAGTGCGGATGTTCTTCGTCCCCGCCAGCCAGTGCACCATTCTGCCGACCTGGGACACCCTGGGCATGCGCGGCACCGGCAGCCATCACTTCCAGTGCTCCAACGTCATCGTCCACAAGTCGTACTCGCTGGACGTCGAAACCCTGAAGAAATCCCCCGAAGCGCGCAGCTCCCGGGCCTACGCCACCGGTTACTACGAGTTCGGCACTTTGGCGGCGATGTCCACCGTGCTGGGCGTGGCCCGGGCGGCGGTGGATCACTTCCGCAACGACCGTGCGGTCAACACCGACCCAGGTCTGGAAGGGGTGATCTTCGAGAAGACCGGTCGCGCCATCTCGTCGGTACACACCGCACAGTTGCTGCTGGAAGATGCCATCCATCAGGTGATCAATCGCGGTGAAACCATCGGCGAACCGGTCAGCGCCCGCGTCGGTCTGGCAGCGTCGGTGCTGACTGAAAATTCGGTCAATGCAGTCAACCAGATCTACTCGATGGCCGGTTCCAAAGCCGTCTACAAGTCGCACTTCCTGGAACGTTGCTTCCGCGATATTCATACCGGTTCGAAGCACTTCACCCTGTCGCCTTTGAACTTGCACGGTATCGGCAAGTATTACCTGGATAAAACCAACGTACTGGCCGCGGCGTAATAGCGGATAAATAAAAAAGCGGGCGCGTTATAAGTGAGTGTTCACAGGGATCAATAACGCGCCCGTTTCAAGTTGCACCTTTATTTTCTTAAATCTCAAACTTTTGTGCTCGCAGTAAAGAGTCAAGGGAGTGCCACATGCTTGCTCGAAATATTATTAAGTCGCTGGTTTTTATTATTCTGGTCGTGGTGCTGTCCGCCGCGCTGGGCTGGCGTTTCTGGTCTCCGCAACCGGCCGCGGCCGAGCAACGGATTCCCAGCACTCGGGTCGGTCTGGCGGTGGTCAAGAAACAACCGTACACCTACTACCTCGAAGCCATCGGCAAACTCGAGGCGCAGCGTCAGGTGCTGGTGTCGGCCGAAGTCAGCGGCAAAGTGGTGGACATCGATTTCGAGTCCGGTGATGAAGTGAAGGCGGGGCAGGTGCTGCTCAAGCTCAACGACGCACCGGAGCAAGGTGAGCTGGTTCGCCTGAAAGGCGAGTACGAATCGGCCAAGGCGCAGTTTGCCCGTGTCCAGGAGCTGGCCAAGACCGGTGCCGAAAGCCGTCGTGCCTTTGACAGTGCCCGCGCTCAATACGACGCGGCCAAGGGCGACATGGAACGCATGCAGGCACAGATCGCCCAACGGCACATTCGTGCGCCGTTTGCCGGCACCCTCGGCATTCGCCAGGCGCATCTGGGCCAGTACCTGCAAGCCGGCAGCGCGGTGGCGACTCTGACCGATCCGGGCCTGCTGCGCGTCAACTTCACCCTGGCCGAGCGCGATGGCTCCCAGGTGCAACTGGGCCAGACCGTACAGGCCAAGGTCGATGCCTGGGGTGATGCGACCTTCGCCGGCAAGATCGTCGCGGTCGATCCGCAGATCAACCAGTCCCACACCATCAACGTTCAAGCGGTCATCACCGACACACAAAAACGCCTGCGTCCCGGCATGTATGCACGGGTCTCGGTGACCCTGCCGCAGACCGCCGAACTGCTGATTCCGGAAACCGCGATCACCTACAACGCCTACGGCGAGAGCGTGTTCTCGGTCTACACCGACGAGGCCGGCGTGCAGAAGGTCAAGCGTGAAAGCATCAAGGTCGGCGAGCGTCGCAACGGCTGGGCGGTGGTCGACAAGGGCTTGATCGAAGGTGTGCAAGTGGTGACTTCCGGTCAGCTCAAGCTCCACGACGGCGTGGCGGTGGAAGGCGTGCCGGACACGATTGCTCTTAAACTCAGTGGGCTGGAAAAATGAATTTCACCGACCTCTTTCTTCGCCGCCCGGTGCTGGCCGTGGTGGTCAGCACGCTGATCCTGCTGTTCGGGGTGCGTGCGCTGATGAACCTGCCGATCCGCCAGTACCCGATGCTGGAAACGTCGACCATCACGGTCACCACCCAGTATCCCGGCGCTTCTTCGGAACTGATGCAAGGCTTCGTTACACAACCGATCAGCCAGGCCGTGGCCTCGGTCGAAGGCATCGACTATCTGTCGTCGGCCTCGACCCAGGGGCGCAGCCAGGTGACGATCCGCATGGCGCTCAACAGTGACTCCATCGCGGCGCTGACCGAGGTCATGGCCAAGGTCAACCAGATCAAATACCGCTTGCCGAAGGACGCTTACGACCCGGTGGTTGAACGTACTTCCGGCGGCTTCACCAGCGTGGCCTACGTCGCGTTCGCCAGTTCCAACC
Source organism: Pseudomonas sp. SDO52101_S400 (assembly GCF_054071635.1). Taxonomy (NCBI): domain Bacteria; kingdom Pseudomonadati; phylum Pseudomonadota; class Gammaproteobacteria; order Pseudomonadales; family Pseudomonadaceae; genus Pseudomonas; species Pseudomonas sp. SDO52101_S400. Next base: position 41,316 of record NZ_JBSVWF010000039.1, read on the forward strand.
TGACCATTCCGGAGATGTCGGATTACATCTCCCGCGTCGTCGAGCCGATGTTCGCCGGTATCGAAGGCGTGGCCAAAATCAACATCATGGGCGAGCAGAAACTGTCCATGCGCCTGTGGCTCGATCCGCAGCGTCTGGCCGGTTATGGCATGACCGGGCAGGACGTTTCGGCGGCCATCGAAGGCAACAACTTCCAGGCCGCACCAGGCCAGGTCAAAGGCCTGTACGTGGTCAGCAACCTGCGGGTCAACACTGACCTGAACAGCGTCGAAGATTTCCGCGACATGGTGCTGCGCAACGACAACGGCCACATCATCCGTGTGCGTGACGTCGGCACCGTGGAACTGAACGCAGCCTCCACCGACACCAGCGGTGCAATGAGCGACGTACCGGCACTGTTTCTCGGTCTGGACGCGGCACCGACCGGCAACCCGCTGGTCATCGTCAAACGCGTGCGTGAATTGCTTCCGCAGATCCAGGAAACCCTGCCACCGGGCGTGACCGTGCAGATCCCGTTCGAAGTGGCGCACTTCATTCAGTCGTCGATCGACGAGGTGAGCTACACCCTGCTCGAAGCGCTGGTGATTGTGGTGCTGGTGATTTACCTGTGCCTGGGTACGTTCCGCACCGTGCTGATTCCGCTGGTGACCATTCCGCTTTCGATGCTCGGCGCGGCGATGCTGATGCAGATGTTCGGTTTCAGCCTCAACCTGCTGACCTTGCTTGCCATGGTGCTCGCCATCGGGTTGGTGGTGGACGACGCCATCGTTGTGGTGGAAAACGTTCACCGTCACATCGAAGAGGGCAAGACACCGTTCGACGCTGCATTGATCGGCGCCCGTGAAGTGGCCGGGCCGGTGGTGGCGATGACCTTTACCCTGGCGGCGGTGTACGCGCCGATCGGTCTGATGGGCGGCCTCACCGGCACGCTGTTCAAGGAGTTCGCGCTGACCCTGGCCGGCGCCGTGGTGATTTCCGGCATCGTCGCCCTGACCCTGTCGCCGATCATGAGCACCCGTCTGCTGGACGCGAAAACCAGCGAAGGCTTCATGGCGGTCAAGGCGGATCGTTTCTTCCAGTACCTGTCCCGTCGTTATGGCGCGTTGCTCGGCGGTTCGCTGGCACGGCGCTGGATCAGCCTGAGTGTGGCGCTGGTGATTTTCTTCAGCCTGCCGTTCCTCTATCGCTCGGCGCAGACTGAACTGGCGCCGCTGGAAGACCAGAACATCCTGCTGACCGCGATCAAGGCGCCGCAGCACGCCAACCTGAATTACCTGGAAGCCTACGCCCACGAACTCTACAAAACCTTCAACGAAATCCCCGAGGGTTATAGCAACTGGGTGGCGAACGGTTCCGACGGTCTGTCCAACAGCGTCGGCGGGATCAACCTGGTGGACTGGGAAAAACGCGGCCGCGATGCCAACACCATCCAGCCTGACTTGCAGGCGCGGGTGAACCAGATCGAAGGCACGAGCATTTTCGTGTTCCAGATGCCGCCGTTGCCGGGTTCCACCGGTGGTCTGCCGGTGCAGATGGTGATCCGCAGCGATCAGGACTATCTGGCGCTGTACAACGAGATGGACCAGCTCAAGAAAGCGGCTCAGGCCAGCGGTCTGTTCGCGGTGGTCGACAGTGATCTGGACTTCAACAACCCGGTGGTAGAAATCCAGGTTGACCGGGCCAAGGCCAACGCCTTGGGCATCCGCATGCAGGACATCGGCGAGACGCTCAACAGCCTGATCGGCGAGAAGTACGTCAACCGGTTCTCGTTCCACGGTCGCTCTTATGACGTGATCCCGCAGTCGGTGTCGGCAGATCGCCTGACTCCGGAAACCCTGAAGCTGTATTACGTGAAAGACCAGAAGGGCAATCCGGTGCCGCTGTCGACGCTGGCCACTCTCAGCGTGAAGGTCGAGCCGAATCGCCTGACCCAGTTCAACCAGCAGAACTCCGCCACGTTCCAGGCCATTCCGGCGCCGGGCGTGACCTTGGGTGATGCGGTGGGCTTCCTGCAGAAACAATCGGAAAACTTCCCGGCCGGCTTCAGTTTCGACTGGCAGTCCGACGCCCGCCAATACGTGCAGGAAGGCAACAGCCTGGCGTTCACCTTCGGCCTGGCCCTGGTGATCATCTATCTGGTGTTGAGCGTGCAGTACGAGAGCTTCCGCGACCCGTTCATCATTCTGATCAGCGTGCCGCTGTCGATCTGCGGGGCTTTGGTGCCGCTGGCGCTGGGCATGACTTCGATGAACATCTACACCCAGATCGGCCTGATCACGCTGATCGGTCTGATCAGTAAGCACGGGATCCTGATGGTCGCGTTCGCCAACGAGTTGCAGCGCCAGCAAGGCATGGACCGCGTGCAAGCCATTCAGCACGCCGCGCAGGTGCGTCTGCGGCCGATCCTGATGACCACCGCTGCCATGGTGGTCGGCCTCGCGCCGCTGTTGTTCGCCAGCGGTGCCGGCGCCAACAGCCGCTTCGGCCTGGGCCTGGTGATTGTGGTGGGGATGCTGATCGGCACCTTGTTCACCCTGTTCATTCTGCCTTCGGTGTACACGCTGCTCAGTTCGATCAAGCAGCCGAGCCACGCACCCGAAGCCGAACCGGCCGGTGTGCCGCAACCCATCCTGTGAGGACGTGACATGTATTCGATTACACGTTTGATGCTGGCGCCCCTGGCGGCGTCCATCCTGTTGGCGGCGGGTTGTGTGAACTACGCCGGGATCGATCATCAGGGCAAATTGCTGGCGGTCGGCGATGCGCCGTCCGACAGCCTGAAAGACAAGCTGCCACCGGCCCAATGGCCCCGTGCGGACTGGTGGACGTCGCTGGGCGATTCACGTCTGGGCGCGTTGATCGAAGAGGCGTATGCCAGCAACCCGGATTTGCAGGAAGTCGCTGCCCGGGTCGCCAAGGCCAATGCATTTCTCGATCTGCGCGATGCCGAGCGTTACCCGGAAATGGACGCGTCGGCGGGTGTCACTCGCGGCCGGCTGTCGCGCTTCGAGGACTACAGCGGCGAGGGTGAAAAGTACTTCACCGCACGCAATCTGGCGGTGAACTTCAGCTACACCTTCGACCTCTGGGGCGGCCAGCGTGCCGCCTGGGAATCGGCGCTCAACAGTGCGAGGGCGGCAGAAGTCGATCTGCAATCGTCGCGGCTGATTCTGGCGGTCAACGTGGCCAAGGCCTACAACCAATTGGCGTACGCCTGGCAGGTGTCGGAGCTGAACCAGCGTGATCTCGAACGCTTGAGCAAACTGGTGGAACTGACGAATTCGCGCTACGGCTCGGGTCTCGACAACCTGTCGCAACTCAAGCAGGTGCAGAGTCTCAAGGCGCGTTCGGAATCGACCCTGATCGGCGCCAACGAAGACATCGAAATCGCTCGGCTGCAATTGTCGGCGCTGATCGGCAAGGGCGTCGATCGTGCGCACACGCTTGAGCGGCCATCGAATCTGCAGGCCAGCGTGGTGGCATTGCCGGCGCAGTTGCCGGCCCAGTTGCTCGGCCGTCGTCCGGACATCGTTGCGGCGCGCTGGCGGGTGGAGGCCGAGAGCAAGAACGTCGAGGCGGTGAAGACCACGTTCTACCCGAACATCAACCTGGTGGCGGCGGCGGGTTCCCATGCCTTGATCGGTGATGCGATGTTCGCCGGGGTCAGCAAGTTCTGGAACGTGGCGCCGACGGTGTCGCTGCCGATCTTCGATGCGGGGCGTCTGCGCTCGGATCTGAAGGCCGGCAACGCTGAACTCGACAGTTCGATTGCCCAATACAACCGGGTGTTGAATTCGGCGCTGCATGAGGTGGCGATTTCGGTGACGCAGCTGCGTTCTTTCGAGCAGCAGATTGTCGTGCAGCGCGATGCCTGTTCGATTGCGCAGTCGTCTTACGATCTGTCGCAGTCGCGCTACAAGGCCGGGGAGGACACGTTCCTCGATGCCCTGAATATCGAGCAACAATTGATTCAGGACGAAATGCGCCTGGCCTTCCTCAACAGCAAGCACATCGACAGTTCGGTTTCGTTGATGGCAGCGCTGGGCGGCGGGTTCCAGGCCCCTGCGCTGGAGACGGCACAGAGCAGTGCTCTGTAGTGTTTTCCGGGACGCCGCCTTCAGGGCGGCTGTCGCGGGAAAAAAGCATCTTGTGTATAGTCTTACTGTTCTCGTATAGACGAATACAAGACGGATTTTTCCCGCCTATATCATCAAGGGTACCTACCTATGAACGTCCCGAATCATCCCAATCAGGATCAGATCCTTCTGGAAAATGTGCTGAATGCATTGGGAAGCCCGCTACGCCTGACCGTGTTGAAAGTGTTGTCCGATGGCCAGGAACACCCATGCGGCCGGATCCTCAAGGGCGCATCGAAGTCGACCATGACCCACCACTGGCGGGTTCTGCGCGACAGCGGTCTGATTTGGCAACGCCCCTACGGTCGGGAAAACCTGCTGTCCTTGCGTCGTGAAGACATGGACGTGCGTTTCCCTGGCCTGCTCGATTCGCTGCTGTCGGCGGTCAAGACCGATGAACAGACCATCAGCGTCATCAGCAAACACGAAGTGACCGAAGAAAACGGAACCGAGTGACAGACACCGCCGGTGAAGGGTTGGCCTTCCACGGCAACCAATCAATTCACCATCACCAGGAAGGTGTGTGCGGGTATGGATACAAGTCATTACTGGTCGTCGCGACCCCTGTCGGATTTGACCGGCTCCGAGCATCACTGGCTGTTTTTGCCCGGGGCCTTGACCCCGCGTCTGAAAGCCATGGGCGACTATTCAATCGAAGTGGTCGAGCAGTCCCATGGCCCGCTCAATCCTGAAGAAGCGCAAGCGCTGAACGTGCCGCCGATGACCATCGGCTGGGTGCGCGAGGTAGTGATGAAACTGGATGGCGAGGCCTGCGTCACTGCGCGCAGCCTGACCAGCGTGCCGGCGCTGAATGGCGATTGGTCGGATCTCAACGGTTATGGTCGTCGACCGCTGGCGGAGATTCTCTACACGTCGGAGCAAACTCTGCGCGAGCCCTTCCAGTGCGCCTTGCTGCCCCCCGGCGCACCGTTGGCGGCGTTGTCCTATCGCTACGCGCCGCAGGCCAAACGTCTGCTGGCCCGGCGTTCGCGCTTCACCCGCAATGGCTCGGCGCTGCTGGTCAGCGAGTGTTTTTTGCCGGCGTTCTGGGCACGGGTCGAGTACGCTCAGGCGCTCAAATCGGCCTGACAAAATGAAACCTGCGGGAGCGAACTCCCGCAGGTTTTTTTTCGCAATTTGTTCAGAGCCGGATGACCGCTTCGATTTGCTTGATAGCCGGCGTCAGCGCTTGCGCCAGTTCCTCGGCTTTCGAGGTTGGGCGCATGGTTCTGGATGAACGCAGAAACAGAGGATCATCGAACCGCTTGCGCAGGCGTGCCAGCGATCCGCTGATGGCGGGTTGTTTGACGTGCAGTCGTTCGGCCGTGCGTGACACGCTGCGTTCGCGGAACAGCACCAGGAAAATGATGATCAGGTTCAGGTCGATATCCGCGAAGTTGTCTTCATTGAATAGCATGGTTACATCCCTGTCATGACCCGCCGGCTAGCAATCTGCGATGCCGGCGGGTGTCTGGATCACTGCTCGGGTGCCAGGCGCAGTTCGTCGTTCAGACGGTAGTAACTGCGGTTGAAGTAGACCAGGCCTTCCGTGGCCTCGCTGTGTTGCTGCAGTTCGAGGATTTCACAGTAGAAGATGCTGTGGGTGCCCACTTCATCGACCTTGCTGACCCGACAATCGAGGCTGACCAGCGCCTCTTCGATCACCGGCGAACCGGTCTTGAGAGTCTGGCAATTCACGCTGGAAAAACGCTCCTGCATGCTCAACTGCCGATTGGCGAACGCCCCTGATGTCGACTGATGATCGCCGGTCAGGACGTTCACGCACAGCACGCCATTGGTCTTGAAATGCTCGTGATTGGACGACGAGCGATTGACGCACACCAGCAGCGTGGGCGGTGAGTCCGTCACGCTGCACACCGCCGAGGCGGTAAAGCCGAAACGCCCCGCAGGGCCATCGGTCGTGACGATGGTGACGGCACTCCCCAGCATCGCCATTGCATTACGAAACTCCGTTGAATCAACCATCGCGTCACCTCATTCCATGTAGGTTTAATGGAGCCGATCCGTTCTTCCTTGTCCGTTGTCGTTGTGCGAAAACGGGTATCGGGCAACACGTTCGCTCTGGCGATATAGTACGTATGTATACGTACCTTGCAAGCTATTCCTTGTGCTTATTTTGCAGTCGATACGCTCGACAGGCATTGCTGTTGCGCGTGTTCAAGACTGACTTCCAGCGCGCTCAGTTGCTCTTGCTGTCGGGTGAGCGTGAGGAGCTGCGCTGCGATCTCTTGCTGCTTGCCGGCAATCGCGTGGCGGGCCTTTTCATAGGGCGTCAATTCGGGGTGGCCGGCAAAGATCGTCTGCAATTCCCTCAGGCGAAAACCCAGCGCCTGGGCACACTTGATAAAGCTCAGCAGTTCGACCGTCTGCGGATCGTAAACCCGGTATTTTCCCTGGCGCCGCGCCTCGGGCAACAGACCGATCGATTCGTAATGGCGGATGGTCTTGATCGTGGTTCCCGAACGTTGTGCGGCCTGGCCGATGTACATGTGCAAATCCCTTTTTCTCCGTCAGCGGACATTCGCAGCAATAACGGAAAACTCAATGGCGGGCAATGGAACCGGCCTGCTTCAGCCAGGTTTCACGCTGATGGTCGCTGGCGCCGAGCACTGGTCCGAAGGTCAATGTGCGCCGGGGTTCGATACCGCAGAACGCCAGTGTGTTCTTGCGCACCTCATGCAGGCCGGGCATGCGATAGATCCAGCGGTAATACCAGGGCGGCGTGTCCATGGTGACCAGCAAATGGGCGCTGCGACCGTGCAGGAGTTTGTCGGGAAACGCTTTGCCCTCGCGGTATTTGAACGCGAAGCCCGGGAGCAGGACCCGGTCGAAAAAACCTTTGAGCAGCGCCGGAATCCCGCCCCACCAGATCGGGTACACCAGCGTCAGGTGTTCGGCCCACAGCAAGTCGGCCTGAGCCTGGAGCAGATCCGGTTCAAGTGTCTGAGCTCGGCTGTAACCGTCGCGCAGAACCGGGTCGAAATCGAGCTGGCCGAGGAACAGTTGTCGCACCTCGTGCCCGGCTTCTCGGGCCGAGGCCAGGTAGTGTCCGGCCAGTGCGGCGCAGAAACTTTCGCTGGATGGATGGCCGAGAATCAGCAGGATTCGCTTGCCCATGATGACTGTCCCTGAAGAAGAAACCTCAAGGGTAAAGTCTGCCCCTCAGGGCAGAGTCAAGGCGTCCAGCAAGGCGCGGGCGTAGGCGGGGAGTGCGGCGAAGTCCCGGGCGCACAGCAAAAGTTTGCGCCTGGCCCACGCTTCATTCATCGGCAGGGTCTTGAAGGCTTGCGGCGCGGCACGCTGAACCGCCGCCAGCGGCACGATGCCCAGACCGGCACCTCGGGCCACCATGCGCATTACGCCATCGAAACCATCGGCACGGATGCGGATCTGCATTCGCGAGCCGCTGTGCAGCGCCTGTTCCTCCAGATACACCGCCAGCGCGCTGTCGGCATGCAGCCCGACGAAGTCGTGACGCAAAGCGTCGCTGAAACTGACTTCCGTCGCGTCAGACAGTGGATGTTCCAGAGGCAGAATCAGTACTAGTGGGTCGTCGCGAAAGTCTCGGGTCTGTAAGTCGGTGGTGTCGATCGCGTCGGACACAATGCCCAGATCAGCCGCCCCCTGGCGCAAGGCATGGGTGATGCGAGCGCTGGGCAACTCCTGCAAATCGATATCGAGATTGGGATGCTCACGCAGGAAATCCGCCAGCACCTCCGGCAAGTATTCGCTGAGCGCCGTGGTGTTGCACAACAGACGTACCTGGCCTTTGACGCCGCGCGCGTATTCGGCCAGGTCCTGTTGCAGACGTTCGGCCTGTTGCAGCAAGACGCGTGCGTGCTGCGCCAGGGCTTTGCCGGCCGGCGTCGGCGTAACGCCACGGCGCCCGCGCTCAAGGAACTCGGTGCCCAGCGACGCTTCCATGGCGCGGATCCGCGCACTGGCTGCCGGCAGCGACAGATGACTGCGGGCGGCGCCGGCGGTGATGTTGCCGCTGTCGAGAATGTGCAGGTACAGGCGAAGGTCGGTGAGGTCGAAGTGCATTCCGGACAGCCTCAATATCAGTGGTGTCAGCCCCGACGCCTTCGCGGGCAAGCCCGCTCCCACAGGTCCGATGTCGAACACAAGTTCTGCGTACAACACAGACACTGTGGGAGCGGGCTTGGTCCGGGCGGCGATCCGACGAAGAGGCCAGTGGCCGCAAAAAATCTACTAGCCTCAGTCAGGGCGAGAGGCTGCCTCAGTGTATGACAGATTTTCAGTTCACCCGCGCAGGCGCACAGTATCGCCATGAACGCATTCGCAGATTTTTATCAAAACCTCGGTCTGGCCCTGTCTTTGCTGGTGCTGATGACCTTCGTCATCGCCGGTCTGGTGAAAGGCGTGATCGGCCTCGGCCTGCCCACCGTCGCCATGGGCCTGCTCGGTCTGGCTATGGCGCCGTCGCAGGCTGCGGCGTTACTGATCATTCCGGCAACCTTGACCAACGTCTGGCAACTGGCGTTCGGCGGGCATTTGCGCGGCCTGGTGAAACGGCTGTGGCCGATGCTGCTGGCGATCTTTTTCGGTACGGCCATCGGCACCTTGTGGGTCGGCATGGCAGGCGGGCATTGGGTGGTGCGCGGGCTCGGCGCGGCGTTATTGCTTTATGCGTTGAGCGGATTGTTCCTGCCGACGCTGAGTGTCAGTCGCCGCCATGAACCGTGGCTGGGGCCGCTGTGTGGCGTGGTCACCGGCGTCATCACTTCGGCCACCGGCGTGTTCGTGATTCCGGCGGTGCCGTACCTGCAGGCCTTGGGTTTGAGCCGCGATGAACTGGTTCAGGCGCTGGGCCTGTCCTTCACCGTGTCGACCCTGGCGCTGGCCGGTGGATTGCTCTGGCGCGGTTCACTTGGCGGCGCGGAACTGAGCGCCTCCTTGCTGGCGCTGATCCCGGCGATGCTTGGCATGCTGCTCGGCCAATGGCTGCGCCAGCGCATCAGCGCCGTGCTGTTCAAGCGGGTTTTCTTCATTGGTCTGGGCGCGCTCGGCGCCCATCTGTTGATCAGCGGTTAGCGGACGAATCGCTGAGCATGTCGATCGGACGGATATCGAAATCCCGCTCCAGATACTCCATGCGCTGGGCCAGGAATTGCTGCATGTGCGGCAGGTTCGAGTGCACGTCCAGATGCGCCTGGCTTTCCCAGATCTCGTAGAAGATGAACAGGGTTGGATCTTCCTTGTCGCGCAGCATGTGGTACTCGATGCAGCCGGGTTCCGCGCGGCTCGGCTCAACATAAGCGCGGAAAAACGCTTCGAAGGCCTCGGCTTTTTCCGGGCGGGTCTTGGCGTGCAGGATGAAACCCTGGCGTTCGCTCATCGCAAAAAACTCCTCAGATTCAGATGGCGGCCAATCCTAAGGCAACAATCGGCAATCGATTCGTGCGTTTTACTCAAATGAATTTTGCGCAACCGCGGCTTATTCCGCGCGAGGTGGATCGCTAATCTGCCGCCATTCAATTTTTCCCCTTCTCCATCCAGCGCTCTGCGCTGCGCATCGGAATCCGATCGAGGCTCTCCCATGAAAAAAGTGCTGTTGCTCAATGGCGGTAAAAAATTCGCCCACTCCGACGGTCGCTACAACACCACCCTGCACGAAGCGGCGCTGAGCGTGCTGGATCGCGGCGGTGTCGACGTCAAGACCACCTTCATCGACGAGGGCTACGACATCGCCGAAGAAGTCGCCAAATTCCTCTGGGCCGACGTGATCATCTATCAGATGCCGGGCTGGTGGATGGGCGCGCCGTGGACCGTGAAAAAGTACCTCGACGAAGTCTTCACCGAAGGCCACGGCAGCCTCTACGCCAGCGATGGTCGCACCCGTTCCGACTCGTCGCAGAAGTACGGCAGCGGCGGTCTGATCCAGGGCAAGCAGTACATGCTGTCGCTGACCTGGAACGCGCCGCAGCAGGCGTTCGATGATCCGACCGACTTCTTCGAAGCCAAAGGTGTGGACGCGGTGTACTTTCCGTTCCACAAGGCCAACCAGTTCCTCGGCATGACCGGCCTGCCAACGTTCCTCTGTGTGGACGTGATGAAGCGCCCGAACATCGAGGCGGACGTGGCGCGCTACGAGCAGCATCTGAGCGAGGTGTTTGGCCTCAAGGCCTGACGCTCGGCTACTATCGAAGGCCTGAGCTTGCGCAGCAGGCCTTTCGATTCGAGGACACCCGTGAAAGCCAGATCCGATGAGTTGCAGATTTTCGTCTGCGTGATCGAATGCGGTTCGATCTCCGCCGCCGCCGAGCAGGTCGGACAGACGCCGTCGGCGGTCAGTCGCACCTTGTCGCGGCTGGAAGCCAAGCTCGACACCACGCTGATCAACCGCACCACGCGGCGCATGGACCTGACCGAGGAGGGCAAGTATTTCTTCGAACAGGCCAAGCTGATTCTCGACCAGATGGATCAATTGGAAGAGCGCCTCTCCTCGCGCCAGCAAACCCCGTCAGGACGACTACGCATCAACGCGGCATCGCCGTTCATGCTCCACGCCATCGTGCCGTACATCGACGAATTCCGGCGGCTGTACCCGGACATCCAGCTCGAACTCAACAGCAATGACCTGATCATTGACCTGCTGGAACAAAGCACCGACGTCGCCATCCGCATCGGCACCCTCGCCGATTCGACGTTGCATGCCCGCTCGCTCGGTTGCAGTCCGCTGCTGATCGTCGCCAGCCCCGCGTATCTGGAAAAGCACGGCGCGCCGGTCGAAGTGGCTGACCTCAGCCAACATATCTTGCTCGGCTTCACCCAGAACGAAGGCCTCAACCAGTGGCCGCTGCGTTATGTGCACGGCGATCGCTGGCCGATCACCCCGGCGATCAGCGCCTCCAGCGGCGAGACGGTTCGGCATCTGGCGCTGGAAGGCCAGGGCATTGCCTGTCTTTCGCATTTCATGACCATCGACGACATTCGCACCGGGCGCCTCAAGGTGTTGCTGGCGGAATTCAACAGCGGTTATCGCCAGCCGATCAACGCGGTGTACTACCGCAACTCGCAGCTGGCGCTGCGAATTCAGTGCTTCCTGGATTTCATCCAGAGCAAACTGGCGGCTTACGCCAGCGCCGATTTCAAAGGCTGATTCGTGATCCCTGCGCAAGAGTGAATTGGTTGAGGGCGGGTTTTTCCACCGGGCTCGGCGGTCGATACTCGCTCCATCATTTATTCACGCAGGGAGTTTCTCCATGAACGTATTCGTCACCGGCGCTGCCGGTTTTATCGGCGGCTCCATCGCCACCGGTCTGATCCAGGCCGGGCACACCGTCACAGGTCTGGTGCGCAGCGCCGAGCAGGCTGATGAGTTGAAAGCACTGGGCATCAGCCCGGTGATCGGTACCCTCGACGACAAGGCACTGCTGGCCGAGCAGGCCCGCGCCGCCGACGCTGTGATCAACGCAGCCAGCAGCGACCATCGCGGCGCCGTCGAAGCCTTGCTCGATGCCCTGCGCGGCTCGAACAAAGTGTTCCTGCACACCAGCGGTTCGAGCATCGTCGGCGATGCCTCGGGCGGTAAATCCAGCGAAGTCATTTACTTCGAAGACAACCTGCCGGAGCCCACCGTCGACAAGGCCGCACGGGTGGCCATCGACAACCTGATCCTCGCGGCTGCGAAGGACGGCGTGAACTCGGCCGTCATCTGCAACACCCTGATCTACGGCCACAGCCTGGGCGTCAATCGCGACAGCGTGCAGTTGCCGCGCCTGTTGAAACAGGCACGCAAAAGCGGCGTGGTGCGTCACGTCGGCACCGGCCAGAACATCTGGTCCAACGTGCACATCGAAGACGTGGTGGCGCTGTACCTGCTGGCCCTGACCAAAAACGTCCCGGGCACGTTCTACTTTGTCGAAAGCGGCGAAGCGTCGTTCATCGACATGACCACCGCCATGGCCGAAGCCCTGAACCTGGGCCAGCCGCAAGACTGGTCGCTGAAAGACGCCGAAGCCGAGTGGGGCTACGAAATGGCCAACTATGGCCTGGGCTCCAACAGCCGGGTACGCGGCAAAAACGCCCGCGAACTGTTGGGCTGGGCGCCAAAGCGCACGTCGGTGGTTGATTGGATTCGCAACGAAATGGTGTGAGCCCACACACCATTCTTGAACCTGTTGGAGCCAACCGGCTCCCACAGGTTTTTTTGTGCCCCGGAAAAGAAGGACAGGGTGCCGAGGCTCATCGAAACGTTCAGAAATTTCCTACTAGTCTGGTCCCCGCACAGACATGGCCAACGCAGCTGGCCGGTTTGTAGGATAGCGGGCACCCACTGGTTGTCTGGCCATGAGGCCAGGTCGGTGGGTAACGCCCGTGGAATTTTTCTGCAAAAAGGAATTTGCGATGGCAATACGCACCTCTGCTGCCTGCTCGTAAAGGCATATCCCGGGCGAACCAGACGATTTCGCCTCCTCACGGTTCATGACACGGCGCCAAGCGCCTTGGCCGGAGCATTGCGCTCTTCGGTCGTGGGCACACTCATCCGCGAAATTGGCAAGAACAAGGAGTAGTTATGGTCATTTTGGGCATTACCAATAACGATTTGTCGGGCGCTTGCCTGGTACGCGATGGTCAGATTCTCTCGGCAGTCAGCGAAGAGCGTTTCACCCGCATCAAGGACCACAAGATCTGGCCCGCCAAATCCATCGAGTTTGTGTTGAGCCAGGCTGGCGTGTCGCTGGAAGATCTCGACTACGTGGCTTACGGATGGAATGCCGGTTTCAACGCCGATAAACACCTTGAGTTGTATTTCGACCGGATCGTCGAGGAGGTCCGGAACAACCCCGAGGGCCTGACGCAGTTCCGCCAGCGTGTCACCGATGAAGTCCGCAACGACAAAGAGAAGCGCGCCGAATTTGATCAGTACATTGCCGCCAATGGCCTGGCCGGCAAGGCGTATTACATCGACCACCATGAATGTCATGCCCTTGGTGCCTATGTCTGCTCGCCGTTCGATGAGGCCTTGACCCTGACCTGTGACGGGCGCGGCGACTTCCAGTCCCTGACCGTCACCTGGTACAGCCCGACCGAAACCACCGTGCTGCAGCGCGAAACCAGCATCGACAGCCTGGGTTACTTCTACGGCCGGATCACCCACTTGCTGGGCTACAAACCCAACCGGCATGAAGGCAAGGTCACGGGCCTGGCCGCATTCGGCGATCCGCAGAAGCTGCTGGGGGTGATGCAGCAGATGATCCGTTTCGAAGACGGGCGCATCAAGGCGAGTTGTGGCGACCTGTTCCTGCCGTCCTACAACAACTACAGCGAATCACTGGAAACCCTGTTCTCCCGGGAAACCCCCGAGGACATCGCCGCCGCCGTGCAGCGTCACTCCGAAGATTTGCTGGTGGCGGTCGTCAAACATCATCTGGAACAACGCGGCAGCGCCAACCTGTGCCTGGCCGGCGGTGTGTTTGGCAACGTGAAGCTCAACCAGCGCCTGCGCGAGATTCCCGGCGTGAAAAACGTCTATGTGCTGCCGTGCATGGGCGATGGCGGGCTGGCACTGGCGGCGGCCGTCGGGGCGGCGTATCTGGAGAACGGCACCCGCTTCAAGAACCCGGCAATGACCCTCGGCCCGGAATCGCGCAGCGTTTCGCAGAACATCAATCTGATCCATCGCGACTACCCTGAACTCGGTTATCACACACCGTCGAACATCATCGACGTGCTGACCGACGCACTGATGGAAAACCAGGTGCTGGGCATGTTCAAGGGCAAGATGGAGTTCGGCCCGCGCTCACTGTGTAACCGAAGCATCGTTTATCACGCGCAGGACGGCGAAGTGAACGACTGGCTGAACAAACGCATGCACCGCACCGAGTTCATGCCGTTCGGCCCGGTCACCGCCATCGAACAGGCAGCGGCCTGCTACGTCGGCTGGGATGAGGACCAAGTGGCGGCAGACACCATGACCATGACCTACGATTGTCATCCGCAGTTCAGCGAGGCCAGTCCGGCGGTGGTGCACATCGACGGCACGGCGCGGCCGCAGATCATTCGCCCGGAGCGCGATGCGTTCATGCATCGCCTGTTGAATGCCTGGCATGAGCGGACCGGTCAGGCAGCGTTGATCAACACCTCGTTCAACCGGCACGAAGAGCCGATTGTGTGTTCGCCTCAGGATGCACTGGATGCGTTGAAAGAAGGGATGGTCGATCTGGTGGTGATGAGTGAATCACTGATTGTCTGGCGCAAAGGCAAAAACAGCTTCACCCAACAACGCTTCGAATAATGGATGGATGGTTACAGGGCTCCGCTGGAGCCCTGCTCAGGAGTGTCGAGCGTATGGTTGATTCATGTATCTGATCTTTTTCGGGTTCTTTGCGGCAGAAGGGATCATCTATCCGTTCTGGCCGACCTGGCTGAATTCGCTGGGTTTCAGCGCCAGCCAGATTGGCTTGCTGATCGCGGCGGTCTATTGGCCCCAGGTCGTAACCGGAGTGTTGATCACCTACGTGGCCGACTGGCGCGTGGACCAACTGCGGCTCGCGGCGTTTCTCGGTTTCTCGGCAGCGTTTTGTACGTTGCTGTTCTATTTCATGCCGGTGCACCTGTGGGGATTCGTGTGCCTGAGCATTCTGTTTGGCGGGCTGTGGATGGTGGTGCTGCCATTGTCCGAGTCCTATCTGCTCAAGCGTGACAAACAAGCCCTGCAGAACTACGGCTGGGTTCGAGCGGTGGGCTCTTCGGCCTTTATCCTGACATCGACCCTCGGCGGCCTGTTGTTTGCGCAGTACAGCCAGTCATGGGTGCCGGTGGTGATTGCGGTGTGCATGTTGCTTACCGCACTTGCGTGTCTGTGGCTAAAGCGTCAGGTCACGCTGGCGCATCTACAACCGCCCGAGCATGCGACGAAGCGCCCCGACTGGAAGGCGCTGTTCGCCCAAAAGGGCCTGCTGATCGCGATTGCCGCCGCCAGTTTTATTCAACTGAGTCACACCCTGTACTTTTCCACGGCTTCGATCGGCTGGGGTGTGAAGGGCTACTCTTCAACTGCCATCGGGGTGTTCTGGTCAGTGGCGGTGATCGCGGAAATCACCTATTTCGCGTTCTCCAACAAAGTCCTGTCGTTCTGTTCGCCGTTATCCATCGTGATGTTTTCCAGTGTCTGTGCGGCGGCGCGCTGGGCGTTGTTTTCCGACAGCGATGCGGTGCCGGTGATCCTGCTGGGGCAATGTCTGCACGCCTTGAGTTTCGCGGCGTACCACTCAGCGATCATGCGCTGCATTCGCGACCATGCTCCGCCGGATATCCAGGTGTTTACCCAGGGTGTCTATTACTCGCTGGCGGTTGCCTTGCCCATGGGTTTGGCCACACCCTTTGCCGGGTATCTGTACGAGACGCAGCCACAATGGTCCTGGTATGTCATGGCGCTGTTTGCCCTGATGGGAACCGTGCTGGCATTCATTGCTCACCAGAAAATGCGAAGTGCAACCGATGACACAACGAACGTTTACAGCCGTCTGCTTTGATATGGATGGCGTGCTGATCCAGTCGCGCCAGGTCATCGAACTGGCCTGGACGACGGTGGCGCGCAAGTACGGTGTTGCCGTCGATCAGGCCTTCATCGACGACCACATTCACGGCCGCCCGGGCGGTTACACCCTGCAGGCCCTGTTTGGTCAGTTCGACGAACAGCAGCGCATGACCATCAAGCAAGAAGTCGATGCCATCGAAGAGGTTTCGATTTGCCCTCTGGTGCCGGGCGTCGCTGCGTTCATCGCCCAATTGAATGGGCGCGTGCCACTGGCGCTGGTGACCAGCAGTTGGCGGGCGCGAGTCGACCACGTCCTGCAGCAACACGACCTGACGTCGGTTTTCGACTGCATCATCTGTCGCGACGATGTGCGCAGTGGCAAACCGGCTCCCGATCCCTATCGCCTGGCCGCCGCCCGACTGGAGCGTCAGAGCGATGAATGCCTGGTTTTCGAAGACTCCGTCAGCGGCGTGCAGTCGGCGGTCAGCAGCGGCGCGCTGTGCATCGGTATCGGCGACGATCCGACGCTGAGCGCTCACGGGGCACTGCGGACGTACGCGGATTTCACGGCGCTCCCGGTCTCGCAGGGCGGGGTGGATACACACGTCTATGCCGACGGTGGTCTGTTTATCAGCGGGCAGGTTGCCCAGAGGTTTGCACGCTCATGACGCCGACTTTGCGACACGCGACCGTCTTGTGGAATTTCCTCGGAGCAGGGCGCCAGCACCGTGATTGTGAGCTAATCGTGGTGTGTGGCTCCTACGACCTGCGGGTCTGCGATTACGCCTGTCAGTTGCTGAAAAAAGGCGTCGCCCCGCATCTGTTGTTTACCGGCAACACCGGCAACTGGACGAAGCATTTGTGGGAGCGGACCGAAGCCGATATTTTTGCGCAACGGGCCATGATTCAAGGTGTATCACCGGAGCAGTTCACCCTCGAATCCCGTGCCACCAACTTCGCCGAGAACATCGCGTTTGCCAGGGAGTTGTTCCCGGACGTGCGTCGGGCGACGTTCCTGACCAAGCCGAATTCGATCCGGCGCGTGGCGTTGACCTTGCCCGTTCAATGGCCCGGGCTTGAGGCCTGGGTGGATGCGCCGTCGTTCGGTTTTCCGGGGGAGGTCAGCAACCTGATCGGGGTCCTGGGGCTGATCGACGAAATGGTCGGGGATATCCACCGGATCATGGTTTACCCTTCGCTGGGCTTTCAGGTCGAACAGGTGATTCCCGATGAAGTCGAGGTAGCCTGGCGCTACCTGATCGAACAAGGATTCGATCACCATTTGATCAAAGGCAGACACTGACGCCGAGCTGCCGCCGGAGACTGACATGCTGTACGACACACTGATTCGCAACGCTCTGGTCATCGACGGCAGCAACAGCCCCGGCTATACCGCTGACGTGGCAATCCTCGATGGCCGTATTGCGCGCATCGGTGACTTGCGCGATGTGAGCGCCACCGATGAAATCGACGCCGCCGGCCGAGTGCTGGCGCCGGGTTTCATCGACGTGCACACCCACGACGACACCGTGGTGATCCGCCAGCCGCAGATGCTGCCCAAGCTCAGCCAGGGCGTGACCACGGTGATTGTCGGCAACTGCGGGATCAGCGCGGCGCCAGTCAGTTTGCGGGGGGATCCGCCGGATCCGATGAACCTGCTCGGCAGGGCGGCGGCGTTCGTTTATCCGCGTTTCAGCGATTATCGAGCGGCGATCGAAGCAGCCAACACCACGCTGAACGTCGCGGCACTGGTCGGCCACACGGCGCTGCGCAGCAATCACCTCGATGATCTGTTTCGCACCGCGACTGACGATGAAATCGCCGCGATGCGCAAGCAGTTGCGTGAAAGTCTGGAGGCGGGCGCCCTCGGTTTATCTACAGGCCTGGCCTATGCGAGTGCGTTCTCGGCGTCCACCGAAGAAGTCATGCAACTGACCGAAGAACTGAACGCATTCGGCGCGGTGTACACCACCCATCTGCGCAGTGAATTCGAACCGGTGCTGGAGGCCATGGACGAAGCCTTCCGCATTGGCCGTCACGCCCGCTCGCCGGTGATCGTGTCCCACCTCAAGTGTGCCGGCGTGGGCAACTGGGGGCGCAGTCCGCAGTTGCTCGCGTCGCTGGAAGAGGCGGCGAAAACCCAGCCGGTCGGCTGTGATTGCTACCCCTACGCGGCGAGCTCTTCGACGCTGGATCTGAAGCAGGTCACCGACGCCCACCGCATCACCATCACGTGGTCGACGCCACACCCGGAAGTCAGCGGCCGTGACCTGACCGCCATCGCTGCCGACTGGACGATGTCACTGCTCGATGCCGCCAGACGCCTGCAACCGGCCGGCGCGGTGTATTACGGCATGGACGAGAGCGACGTGCGCCGCATCCTCGCACATCCGCTGTCGATGGTCGGCTCCGACGGCCTGCCGGAAGACCCGTTTCCCCATCCACGCCTGTGGGGGGCTTTTCCACGGGTGCTCGGCCATTTCAGTCGCGATGTCGGGTTGTTTCCGCTGCACACCGCCGTGCACAAGATGACCGGCCTGTCGGCAGCGCGTTTCGGCTTGAAGGAGCGGGGCGAGATTCGCGAAGGACACTGGGCGGATCTGGTGTTGTTCGACCCGGCAACGGTGCATGACGTGGCGGACTTCACCGACCCGCAGCGTGCCGCCCAAGGCATCGATGGCGTGTGGATCAACGGCGTGCTGAGTTATCGCGACGGTCAGGCCAACGGGCAAAGGGCAGGGCGGTTTCTGGCGCGTGAGGGCGATCTGCGCGACGGCTTTCGTTGAATTTTGCTGACTGCGTCACGGTGATGGCACATTGCAATTAAAGAAAGCCATCACCAAGCCGAATTGCTGACATCTACCCCGGCTACACTGCGGGGCCAATCAGTCAGGGAGCACCCCATGAGCTTCGGCAAAACCACCCCGATCCTGCGGATTTTCGATGAAGCCAAGGCTGTGGAGTTCTATGTCGACTTCCTC
Organism: Pseudomonas sp. SDO52101_S400; assembly: GCF_054071635.1. NCBI lineage: Bacteria > Pseudomonadati > Pseudomonadota > Gammaproteobacteria > Pseudomonadales > Pseudomonadaceae > Pseudomonas > Pseudomonas sp. SDO52101_S400. Next base: position 59,960 of record NZ_JBSVWF010000039.1, read on the forward strand.
GGTTTCAAGATCGATTGGCAGCATCGTTTTGAACCCGGGTTTCCGTTGTATCTGCAAGTCTCGCGTGGCGAGTGTGTGCTGCATTTGTCTGAACATCACGGCGATGCAACACCGGGTTCGGCCCTGCGGATCGAGACCGATGAACTGGAGGCGTTCCAGCAGCAATTGCTGGCCAAGAACTACAAGTTCTCGCACCCGGGCATTCAGGCCATGCCGTGGGGCAGCCAGGACATGACCATCGCCGATCCGTTCGGCAATCGCCTGGTGTTTACCAACGCGATCAGCCTCTGAGCCGAAAGCCCCCTCACCCTAACCCTCTCCCGGAGGGAGAGGGGACTGACCGAGGTGTTTTATCGCCATACATCGACCTGAAAGACCGTGACGATTATGGATTCACAGAATTTCTTTCAGGTCGGCGTAGATCGTGAGTATTTCGCGGTCGGCTCCCTCTCTCAGTGGAGAGGGGACTGACCGAGGTGTTTATC
>NZ_JBSVWF010000040.1:0-58245 GCF_054071635.1 Pseudomonas sp. SDO52101_S400
CATTTCAAATGTGGGAGCGGGCTTGCTCGCGAATGCCGCGACTCGGTGCCGGTCAGAGCTTGGCCGCCGGCCGCCCCGGCTTCTTGGTCTGCAACAGATGCGAGAACACCGCATGCAGATCGTCCGAAGCGCTTTCCTCGTCGAGGTTGAGTTTGCTGTCGATGTGATCCATGTGATGCATCATCAGGTCCACTGCCAGCTCACCGTTGCGCGCTTCGATGGCATCGATCAACTGGGTGTGTTCGTCGTAGGAACAGTGCGAGCGGTTGCCGCTTTCATATTGGGCGATGATCAGCGAAGTCTGCGAAACCAGGCTGCGCTGGAAACTGATCAGCGGTGCGTTCTTCGCCGCTTCGGCCAGCTTCAGGTGGAATTCGCCCGAAAGACGGATGCCGGCGCCGCGATCGCCACGGGAGAAACTGTCGCGTTCGTCGTTGACCATCTGGCGCAATTCGGCGATCTGCTCGGCCGTGGCGTGCTGCACCGCCAGTTCAGTGATCGCGCGCTCCACCAGACGCCGGGCGAGGAACACCTGACGCGCCTCTTCGACGCTCGGGCTCGCCACCACTGCGCCACGGTTCGGCCGCAACAGCACCACGCCTTCATGAGCCAGACGCGAGAGCGCGCGACGAATGATGGTGCGGCTGACCCCGAAAATTTCCCCCAGCGCTTCTTCGCTCAACTTTGTACCGGGCGCCAGGCGCTGTTCGAGGATGGCCTCGAAGATATGCGCATAGACAATATCGTCCTGGGTTCCGCTGCGGCCGGCTTTGCCTGCTCGCGGTTGTTTCTTGAGGGGTTGCAACTGTTCGTTCATGGGCACTCGAGTCGGGAAGAACTGCGGCGAATTGACCGTGACTGTAATACGGCACAGTGGGTCGCTGGCAAGTATCGCGTAAAAAACAGCGCGATTGTACACAATGGAAGGTGGCAACACGACTGTACGGCTGTTTGTGACTTCGGCTGTATTGCAACGCATCGTTACGTTTGAGTTTAGGCTTAAACCCGAAATCCGTGGCTTGAACAAGGAACGCCGCTGTCATGAACGAAATCACCCACACCCGACTGCGCCCCTTCGCGGACACATCGCCCTCTGCCATTGTCGCCGGATTCATCGCGATGATGACCGGCTACACCAGTTCGCTGGTGCTGATGTTCCAGGCCGGACAAGCGGCGGGCCTGACCAGCGGGCAGATTTCCTCGTGGATCTGGGCGATTTCCATCGGCATGGCGGTGTGTTCGATCGGCCTGTCCCTGCGCTATCGCACGCCAATCACGATTGCCTGGTCGACGCCCGGCGCAGCCTTGCTGATTACCAGCCTTGGCGGCGTCACCTACGGCGAGGCCATCGGCGCCTACATCACCTGCGCGCTGCTGGTGACGATCTGTGGCCTGACCGGCAGCTTCGAACGTCTGGTGAAAAAGATCCCGGCGTCCCTCGCGGCAGCACTGCTGGCGGGGATTCTGTTCAAGATCGGCAGCGAAATCTTCGTCGCCGCGCAGCACCGTACCGGGCTGGTACTGGGGATGTTCTTCACTTATCTGCTGGTCAAACGCCTGACGCCGCGTTATGCGGTGCTCGCCGCGCTGCTGATCGGCACCGCGCTGTCGGGCTTCATGGGCCTGCTGGACTTCAGCGGCTTCCACCTGGAAGTGGCGACGCCGGTATGGACCACGCCGCACTTCTCCCTCGCCGCGACCATCAGCATCGGTATTCCGCTGTTCGTGGTGGCGATGACCTCGCAGAACATGCCCGGCGTCGCCGTGCTGCGCGCCGATGGCTATAACGTTCCGGCCTCGCCGTTGATCACCACCACCGGCATCGCGTCACTGATACTGGCGCCGTTCGGTTCCCACGGCATCAACCTGGCAGCGATCAGCGCCGCGATCTGCACCGGCCCCCACGCCCACGAAGATCGCAACAAACGCTACACCGCGGCGGTGTGGTGCGGAATTTTCTACGGGATTGCCGGGGTGTTCGGCGCCACGCTGGCGGCGCTGTTTGCAGCGCTGCCCAAGGAACTGGTGCTGTCGATTGCTGCGCTGGCACTGTTCGGTTCGATCATCAACGGTTTGAGCATTGCCATGACCGAGGTGAAGGAACGGGAAGCGGCGCTGATCACCTTCATGGTCACGGCGTCGGGGCTGACGCTGTTTTCCATCGGTTCGGCGTTCTGGGGGATTGTCGCGGGGGTGCTGACCTTGCTGATCCTGAACTGGCGCAAGGCCTGAGGCCTCGTTAAAAAGCAGGCATAAAAAAACGGCGACCCTCAGGTCGCCGTTTTTTTCAGTATCACTTGGCCGCGTTGATCGGCTTTTCCGGATACCAGACGTCCAGCAGCGGGCTGATTTCAGTGGTGGTCAGCTCGGAGCGGGTTTTCAGCCAGGCTTCAACAGCAGCGCGCTGCTCTTCGGAAACCGAGCCACGCTTCTGCAGGCATACCAGACCGAAGTCGTCGCCGCCGACATAGCCCAGACCGTTGGCTTCCATGGCTTCTTTGATGAATGCTTCGAGGAAAGCGTCAATGGCTTCTTCGGACAGGTCTTCTTTGAAGCCCAGGTTCAGTTCGAAACCCAGCTCTTGAAATTCATCGACGCACAGTTTTTTGCGCAGACGCTGGGAACGGTTAGTCGCCATTGGAACAATCCTCTTAAGTAATAACGGCCGGCACTTTACCAGTTTAAGCCGGCGATTGCCCGCCTATCCGGGACGTGCGTGCGACCGCCCGTAAAAAAATAACGAATTGGCACCCTTGGGAAAGGCACAAGCTGTTACACCTTGGGGCATAATGCCGACACTTTCATGACCACTGAGGGCCTTTTCATCCATGTCCTCGTCTTTTTCCCCTCGGCTGTAGGGTTTTATTTCATATGATCAAATCGTTGCGTCCTCTGCTCCTGGCCGGCCTTCTTCTTCCCCTGGCCCTGCCCGTCTCCGCTGCCACCATCAACACCGCCCTGACGCCCAACGTCGAAAAAGCCCTCAAGGCCAGCAAACTGCCGCCCAGCGCCCTGTCGCTGGTGATGGTGCCGCTGGAAGGCCAGGGCACGCCGACCGTGTACAACGCTGATGTGTCGGTCAACCCGGCCTCGACCATGAAGCTTGTGACCACCTATGCGGCGCTGGAAATGCTCGGCCCCAACCATCAGTGGAAAACCGAGTTCTACACCGACGGCGACCTGAACAGCGGCATTCTCAACGGCAACCTCTACCTCAAGGGTGGCGGCGATCCGAAGCTGAACATGGAAAAACTCTGGCTGCTGATGCGCGACCTGCGCGCCAACGGCGTGACCCAGGTCACCGGTGACCTGGTGCTGGACCGCAGTTTCTTCATTCAACCGCAACTGCCGGAATTCAACGATGACGGCAATGACGAGAACAAGCCGTTCCTGGTCAAGCCGGATTCGCTGCTGGTCAACCTCAAGGCCCTGCGTTTCGTGGCCCGCAATGACAATGGTCGGGTATTGGTCTCGGTCGAACCGCCGATTGCCAGCATCAACATCGAAAACACCGTCAAGGCAGTCAACTCCAAACAGTGCACCGGCGGCGTGCGCTACAACCCGGTGCCACAGGCCGATGGCAGCGTGACCGTGACCGTTGCCGGCCAGTTGGGCGAAGGCTGCAGCTCGCAGACTTACCTGTCGCTGCTCGATCACGCGACCTACACCGCCGGCGCCGTGCGGGCGATCTGGAAGGAACTGGGTGGCAGCATCCAGGGCAAGGATCGTCTGGCCCCGACGCCGAGTAGTGCCAAGGTGCTGGCCCGTGCGTTCTCGCCGGACCTGGCGGAAATCATCCGCGACATCAACAAATACAGTAACAACACCATGGCTCAGCAGCTGTTCCTGAGCCTCGGCCAGAAATTCCGCAACGACGCCGACGGTGATGACGCCAAGGCTGCGCAGCGCGTGGTACGTCAGTGGCTGGCGAAGAAAGGCATCACCGCGCCGCACCTGGTGATGGAGAACGGCTCCGGCCTGTCCCGTGCCGAGCGCGTCAGCGCCCGGGAAATGGCCGCCATGCTGCAAGCCGCGTGGCACAGCCCATACGCCGCCGAGTACATCAGCTCGCTGCCGATCGCCGGCACCGACGGCACCATGCGCAAACGCCTGAAGACCACCGCGATGCGCGGTGAAGCCCACGTCAAGACCGGCACCCTGAACACCGTGCGGGCAATCGCCGGTTTCAGCCGCGACGTCAACGGCAACACCTGGGCGGTGGTGGCGATCCTCAACGACAAGGCGCCGTTCGGTGCATCGTCGGTGCTGGATCAGGTGCTGCTGGACCTCTATAAACAACCGCGAGCGCCGCAGACCGCTTCGGTTCTGTAAGCCGCCACAAAACACTGTGGGAGCGAGCTTGCTCGCGAAGGGGCCATCAAAGTCGACATCTTCATCGACTGAATGGACGCCTTCGCGAGCAAGCCCGCTCCCACAGGGGTTCAGCGGCTGACCGACTCAGTTCATCTGCCGTTCGACCCGGTCCCGCCCGCCCTGCTTTGCCGCGTAGACGCCCGAGTCAGCCCGCAATAACAGCGCATCCGCGCCCTCTCCCGGCCGCCAGCTGGCAATGCCGAAACTCGCCGTCACCACGCCCACCACGTCCACCGGCGCACCGCGCAGGCCTTGCCACAATTCCACGGCCAGCATGTATGCGTGATCGCTGTCGATGTCCGGGCACAGCACCATGAACTCCTCACCGCCCAGGCGACAGAACACGTCCGTACGCCGCAGACGATGGCCGATGCGCTCGCACACGGCCTGCAATACCCGGTCGCCGACCGCATGGCCGTACTGGTCGTTGATCCGTTTGAAGTGATCGATGTCGAGCATGATCACCGACAATTCGCCGCCGCCACGCTCGACCCGCGCCATTTCCGTCGTCAGGCGCTCCTGGAAATAACGCCGGTTGTGGATGCCGGTCAACGAATCCGTCACCGACAAGGCGCGCAATTCTTCCTCCACCCGTTTGAGGTCGGAGATGTCCGAGATGTAGCCATGCCACAGCACGCCGCCGCCCGGCAGTTCCTCGGGCGTCGCTTCGCCGCGTACCCAGCGCAGACCGCGCTCGGGCAACAGCACGCGGTATTCCTCGCGCCATGGGCTGAGATGGTCCGCCGAGGCGCGGATCGACTTGCGCACGCGGCTGACGTCTTGTGGATGAATGCGGGTGAAGATTGATTCGGCATTGAGCAGCAACACATCCGGCTCCAGCTCGTAGATCTCGCGGATGCCGTCGCTGGCGTAGATCACACTGAAGCGTCCGTCGAACTCCATCTTGAACTGATAGATCCCGCCAGGAACGTGGGCGCTGAGCTTCTTCAGCAACACGTCCCGCGCCGCCAAGGCCTCGTGCACGCGCTTGCGCTCGGTGATGTCGATGCAGATCGCCAGGTGCCCGACCCACAAGCCCTGCTCATCCAGCACCGGCGTGGCGAGCATGTTCACCGGCAGATGACTGCCATCCTTGCGCACCAGCGTCCACTCGCGCGCCTCATGCCCGCCGACTTCGCCGCCCTCCACCAACATCGCCTGACAGGTCGGGATAGCCTTGCCATAGCGGGCGCTCAGTTCCGCCGCACGGGTGATCAGCTCCCGGGGGAAATGCAGGTTTTCCAGGGTCATGTGGCCGACCACCTCAGCGCTGCGATAACCGAGCATCTGCTCCGCTCCGGGGTTGAAAGTGTTGATCACGCCGCGCAGATCGGTGGCGATGATCGCCACTTGAGTTGCCGCATTGAGCACCCCGCGCAACTGGCCATGGGTGCCTCTGAGTTCCTGTTCACGCTCATGCAATTCCTGAGTACGCAACTCGACCATGCGCAAAGCGCGCTGACGCTGGCTGACCAGCACATACAACAATGCGCTGAGCAGCAGGCTGAGCAAACCGCCGAGAATCACTACGCTGCCAACCGACGAATGGTTGGCTTGCAGGAAGGCCTCGCTGGGTGAGATATCGACCTGATAGTCGTGATCGGCCATCCGCACCAGCCGCGTGGTCGACAGATCGCTGGGCGCCGGGTCATTGGTCGACTCGAACAACACCTCGTGCTGATCATTGGTCGACAGATCGAGGATGCGCACCGAGAGGTAATCATGCAGGGCGTCCGGCAGCCCATCGGCAAGCAACTGGCGCATGCTGATCACCGCCATCACATAACCGAACGATTTACGCTCGCCCTCACGCAGCACCGGCGCCACCAGCAGCACGCCCCGCGCATAGGCCGGCTCGATGCTGACCAGGTGCATCGGCTGCGACACTGCCAGGCCGCCGAGCTGATCGGCACGCTCCAGCGTCGAACGGCGCAACGGCTGGGCGAGCAAGTCATAACCCAGCGGCGAACCGAGCCGGCTCTGGGTCTGGCTGTACACAACCACGACGTATTCATCGCGAGCACCGGCCAATTGCAACTCACCACGGGCATTGAGTTCGCGCACGCTGAAGGTGCTCAGGCCTTCGTCACGCACCCGTTGCTCGAACGCGGCGCGCTCGGAACCGCTCACCCGCAAGGCAAACGAATAGGCCTGGGTGCGCAGTAATAAAGGTTGGGTGTAGCCGTCGAATTCGGCGCGAGACACCGATTCGGAGTTGGCGAAGAACCGGCGCAGGCCATCGAGGCGTTGCTCCTGATCCTGAAAACGTTCTTCGATGCGGCTGTAGCGCTCATTGGCCAGCAGTTGAAAACGCTGGCGCAACTGGCTGTGAAACTGATTGAGGGTGGCCCAGGCGAGCAGCCCCGTGAGAATCCCGCCGGCAAGCAATACCAGCAGCGCGACCAGCCAGGCCGAGACTTCTTCGCTGATAAAACCCAGTATCTTTGGGCGCACGGGGTGCAACGACATAAGGGCCACTCACTACGCCAGTACTTGCGGGATAACCCCATTGGCCGTGAGTGAGTTATAGCTATTAGCCACTAATTTGGCTAGCTCTGATCGGATCCAAGAGCCTTTAAAAATCAAGGCTCTGTGGATCCAATTGGGCAGAGTGTCAACGCGCCGTGATTTTCCAGGCGCGGTGGATCTTGCCGTTGCGGGCGAAATCCGGATCGATGGTGCTGGCGGTGATTTCCTCGACCGCATAACGCTCGGCCAGGTTGTCTTCCAGCTGGAACTTGCGGAAGTTGTTGGAGAAGTACAACACCCCGCCCGCTGCCAGACGCGCCATGGCCAGGTCGATCAACTGCACCTGGTCACGCTGCACGTCGAAGATCCCTTCCATGCGCTTGGAGTTGGAGAAGGTCGGCGGATCGATGAAGATCAGGTCGTACTCTTCCCGGCAGCTTTCCAGCCATGCCATCACGTCGCCCTGCTCCAGACGGTTCTTGTCGGAGAAACCGTTGAGCGACAGGTTGCGGCGCGCCCAGTCGAGGTAGGTTTTCGACAGGTCGACGCTGGTGGTGCTGCGCGCGCCGCCCTTGGCCGCGTGCACACTGGCGGTCGCGGTGTAGCAGAACAGGTTGAGGAAGCGCTTGCCGGCCGCCTCTTTCTGGATCCGCATGCGCATCGGCCGGTGATCGAGGAACAGCCCGGTGTCGAGGTAGTCGGTGAGGTTCACCAGCAGCTTCACGCCGCCTTCGGTGACTTCGTTGAACTTGCCCTGGGCCGCCTGACGCTCGTACTGCTTGGTGCCGCTCTGACGCTCGCGGCGCTTGACCACCACGCGGCTCTTGTCGATGTTCAGCGCCTGCGGAATGGCCGCCAGAGCATCGAACATGCGGATCGAGGCTTTTTCCGGGTCGATCGACTTCGGCGCGGCGTATTCCTGAACGTGCACCCAGTCGTGGTACAGGTCGATGGCCATGGCGTATTCCGGCATGTCCGCATCGTAGACGCGGTAGCAGTCGATGCCTTCGCGCTTGACCCATTTGCCCATCGCCTTGAGGTTCTTCTGCAGGCGGTTGGCAAACATCTGCCCGCCTTCGCTCAGGCGTGGCTGCTCGATCACCGGAGCCGGGGCCGGCGTCGGCTTGATCGGGTTACCGTTCTTGTTGTACTTGCGCTCTTGCGGCTCGTCCGGCGTCTGATCGTAAGCGGCTTGTTCGCGCTCGGCCTGACGTTGCTCCGGAGTACGGCGCTCGCCAGTGACGAACTGGTCCGGCAGCACTTTGATCAACAGCAGCTTGCACGGCAGAGCGCCGTTCCAGAACGAATATTGTTTGTGGCTGCGGATGCCCATGCGCTTGCCCAGGTCCGGCGCGCCAGTGAACACCGCCGCTTCCCAGTTCAGGCAGGCCTGACGCAGACGCTCGCCGAGGTTCTGGTAGAGGTACAACAGGCTGGCTTCGTCGCCCAGCCGCTCGCCGTACGGCGGGTTGCAGATGACCAGGCCTTTCTGGTTCTGGTCCGGACGCGGTTCGAAGGTTGCCACTTCGCCCTGATAGATCTTGATCCACTCGCTCAGGCCGGCGCGCTCGACGTTATTGCGGCCCGGCTGGATCAGCCGTGGGTCGGCTTCATAACCACGAATCCACAGCGGCGGCTTGGCCAGACCGGCAGCGGCGCGCTCGACGGCTTCTTCGTGCAGTTTCTTCCACAGCGCCGGGACGTGACCGAGCCAGGCGGTGAAGCCCCACTGCTCGCGACGCAGGTTCGGCGCCATATCGGCGGCGATCATGCCGGCTTCGACCAGGAACGTGCCGACACCGCACATCGGGTCAGCCAGCGCGCCACCTTCGGCGGCAATGCGCGGCCAGCCGGAACGGATCAGGATCGCCGCCGCCAGGTTTTCCTTCAGCGGCGCCGCGCCCTGCTGCAAGCGGTAACCGCGCTGGTGCAGGCTGTGGCCGGAAAGGTCGAGGGACAGGATCGCTTCGCCGCGATCCAGACGCAGGTGAATGCGCAGGTCCGGGTTGAGCTTGTCGATGCTTGGGCGATCGCCCTGCGGGGTGCGCAGTTTGTCGACGATGGCGTCCTTGACCTTCAAGGCGCCGAAGTGGGTGTTGTCGATGCCCGAGCCGTGGCCGCTGAACTCAACGGCCAGGGTGCCGTCGGCGAGCATGTGGTCCTGCCACTCGACGTCGAGTACGCCGTGGTACAGGTCTTCGGCGTCTTTCATCGGGAAGCGCTTGAGCACCAGCAACACGCGGTTGGCCAGACGCGACCAGAGGCACAGGCGATAAGCGGTTTCCATGGTCGCCATGCCACGCACGGCGGAAGTGTGCTCGCGGGCTTCTTCAAGGCCAAGCCCGACGGCTTCCTCGATGAGCAGGCCTTCAAGGCCTTTGGGGCAAGTGAGGAAGAGTTCGAAACGGTCGGACATGGTTTTTCCAGAGCCTTTGGCTAATGAACCGGCAACGCATTGCCGATCCGGTTTTCAATCAGGCGCTTTTCTACAAGAGCGCCCGCGTGGCACGAAGGTGTGCCGTTCCATCCCCGCTGCTCGGGTTAAAAGAGCTTAGATGCCGGGACAGATAAAAAAGTTGGTGCAACAAAATGACTCAAAGCAACCCTTCGTCGAAAAGTACCCGACGATAAACGTGGGTCATTCTCACTAAGGAATTAAACCTGTCATACAGTGCAGGGCCGATCATACCGGGGTTTGGTGAATAAACATTCATGAAACCTGGCGTTACTTATCGCCATAGCATCCTTTTCGTTACGTCCTTATGACAAAACGGTCATTCCCTCGATGTGACTCATTGGTTAGAACTGGACACAGGTTGACGTCGCAACGGCGTCAACACCTTGGCTCGCCACGCCGGCAGCGAGCCGCCAACGGCAGAGTTTTTCTGCCAGACCTCAATTGAGGTCGACGCGACAAAAACAGTCAACAAGTGAGGGAAACACCCTATGAGAAGACTTAAGCGTGATCCGTTGGAAAGAGCATTTTTGCGCGGATATCAATATGGCGTTGGTGGCAAATCCCGTGAGCTTTGCCCATTTACTCTACCGTCGGTACGTCAAGCCTGGATCAACGGCTGGCGAGAAGGACGCGGCGACAACTGGGACGGTATGACCGGCACTGCGGGAATCCACAGACTCAACGAACTTCACGCCGTCGGCTGACACAGGGCACTTATTCCGACACGACAATCTGATTTCGCAACACCCTGATCACCATGCACGTCCTTCCCGGACGGCGGGCTACGGCCCAGGGGCTCCTTCGAGGAGCCCTTTTTTATGCCTGCCTTTTATGTCCGAAGATCAGCGCTTGGCGGCGATCGCGTCCACGGATTCGCGAATCAGCGCCGGGCCTTTATAGATGAAGCCGGAGTAGATCTGCACCAGGCTCGCGCCGGCAGCGATCTTCTCGGCCGCATGCTTGCCCTCGGTGATACCGCCCGCCGCGATGATCGGCAGCTTGCCACCCAGCTCGGACGCCAGCACTTTCACGGTGTGGGTGCTCTTCTCACGCACCGGCGCACCGGACAGACCGCCCGCCTCGTCACCGTGTTCCATGCCTTCGACGCCCACGCGGCTCAGGGTGGTGTTGGTGGCGATCACCGCGTCCATCCCGGTTTCGATCAGCGCTTGGGCGACTTGCGCGGTTTCTTCGTCGGTCATGTCCGGGGCGATCTTGATCGCCAGCGGTACATGTTTGCCGTGGCGCAGGGCCAGTTCGGCGCGGCGCGTGGCCAGGTCCGCCAGCAATTGCTTGAGCGAGTCGCCGAATTGCAGGCTGCGCAGGCCCGGAGTGTTCGGCGAACTGACGTTGACCGTGACGTAACTGGCGTGGGCGTAGACCTTGTCCAGGCAGATCAGGTAGTCATCGACCGCGCGCTCGACCGGCGTGTCGAAGTTCTTGCCGATGTTGATCCCCAGCACGCCTTTGTATTTGGCCGCCGCAACCCGCGCCAGCAGGTTATCCACACCCAGGTTGTTGAACCCCATGCGGTTGATGATCGCCTCGGCTTCCGGCAGGCGGAAGATCCGTGGTTTCGGGTTGCCCGGCTGTGGACGTGGAGTCACGGTGCCGATTTCGACAAAACCGAAACCCAGCTGCGCGAAGCCGTCGATGGCTGCGCCGTTCTTGTCCAGACCGGCCGCCAGACCGACAGGGTTCGGGAAGTCCAGGCCCATGACATTCACCGGCAGCGACGCCGGCGCCTTGCACAGCAAGCCGTTGAGGCCCAAACGCCCGCCCGCGCCGATCAGATCCAGCGACAGATCGTGGGAGGTTTCCGGGGAAAGTTTGAACAACAGCTGACGGGCCAGGGTGTACATGGGCGGCTATGACTCGGGCGGCGAAAAGAGGCGGCGATTATAGCCGGGCATCGCCCCGCCGCGCGAGGCGCACGGGTAAATCCGTGCGCATGGCATATGCCTTGCACCCTCCTCGGCATCAGCCCGCAGGCCAATGGTGGTGTGCAGGCAAGGACAATGGCGTCGTCTCTCGGTTTTGCGCGGGCAAAGCCTGGGGCGGCGTTTTTTTTGAGGGTGGCTTTCATGACTCAAACCTCCGTCGGGCCGCTGGCCTGGGTCAACGGCAGCGATGCCCCGGAAAAAAGCACGATCAACCTCGGCTTCATGGCCCTGAGCGACTGTGCTTCAGTGGTGGTCGCCGCCACGCAGGGCTTTGCCCAGCCTTACGGCTTGACCCTGAACCTCAAGCGCCAGAGTTCATGGGCCAATCTGCGGGACAATCTGGTCAGCGGCGAACTCGATGCGGCGCACAGCCTCTACGGCCTGATCTACGCAGTGCACCTGGGCATCGGCGGCGTCGCGTCCACCGATATGGCGGTGTTGATGGGGCTGAACCAGAACGGCCAGAGCCTCAACCTGTCCCACGGTTTGCAGAGCCTGGGCGTGACCGGTCCTGAGGCGCTGGACCGGCATGTGCACCAAACCCGCGCAAGGCTGACCTTTGCCCAGACCTTCCCCACCGGCACCCATGCCATGTGGCTTTATTACTGGCTCGCAAGCCAAGGCATCCATCCGTTGCAGGATGTCGACAGCGTAGTGGTGCCACCGCCGCAAATGGTCGCCCACCTGCAGGCCGGTCGCATCGATGGGTTCTGCGTCGGCGAGCCGTGGGCGGCCAGCGCCGTGCAGCAGAATCTCGGCTTCACCCTGGCCACCAGCCAGACGATCTGGCCCGATCACCCGGAAAAAGTTCTTGGCTGCACCCGTGCCTTTGTCGAGCAATACCCCAACACTGCCCGGGCGCTGGTGATGGCGATCCTCGAGGCCAGCCGTTTCATCGAAGAGAGCCCGGAAAACCGCCGCAGCACCGCGCACCTGCTCAGCGCCGCCGAGTACCTCGACGCCCCGGTGTCATGCATCGAACCGCGCTTTCTCGGTGATTACGACGATGGTCTGGGCAATCGCTGGCAGGACCCGCACGCCCTGCGTTTTCACGGCGATGGGGCAGTGAACCTGCCTTATCTGTCGGATGGCATGTGGTTCATGACCCAGTTCCGTCGCTGGGGTCTGCTGCGTGACGACCCGGATTACCTCGCCGTCGCCCGTCATGTGCAACAACTGGCGCTGTACCGCGACGCCGCCAACGCTGTCGGTGTACCGGTCGGCGCCGAGGACATGCGCAGCAGCCAGTTGATCGACGGCAAACTCTGGGACGGCAGCGACCCGGCCGCTTACGCGCAAAGCTTCAACTTGCACGCCTTGAACGACACACCCCCTCTTCTCGCCCGCCGCTGACAGGAGACCGCGAACATGCTGCGCATTCTGCTGATCAACGACACCGCGAAAAAAGTCGGGCGCCTGAAAGCTGCGCTGACCGAGGCCGGTTTTGAGGTGATCGATGAGTCCGGCCTGACCATCGACCTGCCTGCACGCGTCGAAACGGTGCGTCCGGACGTGATTCTGATCGATACCGAGTCACCGAGCCGCGATGTGATGGAACAAGTGGTGCTGGTCAGCCGCGACCAGCCCCGGCCGATCGTGATGTTCACCGACGAGCACGACCCCGGCGTGATGCGTCAGGCGATCAAGTCCGGGGTCAGCGCCTACATCGTCGAAGGCATTCACGCACAACGCCTGCAGCCGATTCTCGATGTGGCCATGGCCCGCTTCGAGAGCGACCAGGCCTTGCGCGCCCAGCTTCAGGCCCGCGTCCAGCAACTGGCCGAGCGCAAGCGCATCGAACTGGCCAAGGGACTGCTGATGAAAATGAAGGACTGCAACGAAGAAGAGGCCTACACCCTGATGCGCCGCCAGGCCATGAGCCGCCAGCAGAAACTGATCCAGGTGGCGGAGCAGATAATTGCCATGAGCGAGTTGCTTGGCTGAAAAAACCCTCACCCTAACCCTCTCCCGGAGGGAGAGGGAACCGACCGGGGGATATTCCAGAGATACGCCGACGTGAACGATCGGCTTTGAATCCATAATCGACTGGTTTTTTCAGGTCGAAGTACGACGCAAGACACTGCGGTCGGTCCCCTCTCCCTCCGGGCGGTCCGACGTTTCGGGAGGGTTAGGGTGAGGGGCTTTTGATTTTGACTTGGCACAAATCTCGCTAAGCAATCCCTACAGGTAACCAACGGCGGTTGCCCCACCCACGACAAAGACGTCGCTCACCTATTTCGCCACCTTCGGCGATCCGGGTAGCGGCGTTTTTGCGTTTTGGCCCCATCGACCGGGGCCGGTGGTGCGGCCGTGGCGGCGCCCCACTGTGCTGGTTCTGACTCCTTCTCGAGATTCTCTACCGCTGAGGTGCGCGATGAATAAAAGCTTCTGGAAATCCGGCCACACCCCGACCCTGTTCGCGGCCTTCCTGTATTTCGACCTGAGTTTCATGGTCTGGTACCTGCTCGGCCCGCTGGCGGTGCAGATCGCCGCCGACCTGCACCTGACCACCCAACAGCGCGGCCTCGTGGTGGCCACGCCGATTCTCGCTGGTGCGGTACTGCGCTTTGCGATGGGCATGCTCGCCGATCGCCTGTCGCCGAAAACCGCCGGGCTGATCGGTCAGGTGATCGTGATCTGCGCGCTGTTCGGCGCCTGGAAACTCGGTATCCACAGCTACGAACAGGCCTTGCTGCTCGGTTTGTTCCTCGGCATGGCCGGTGCTTCGTTCGCCGTGGCATTGCCACTGGCCTCGCAGTGGTATCCGCCGGAGCATCAGGGCAAGGCGATGGGGATTGCCGGCGCCGGCAACTCCGGCACCGTGTTCGCCGCGTTGATCGCCCCGGTACTGGCGGCGGCGTTCGGCTGGAGCAACGTGTTCGGTTTCGCCCTGATTCCACTGATCCTGACGCTGGTGCTGTTTGCCTGGCTGGCGAAAAACGCCCCGGAGCGACCAAAAGCCAAATCCATGGCCGACTACTTCAAGGCCCTGGGTGATCGCGACAGTTGGTGGTTCATGTTTTTCTACAGCGTCACCTTCGGCGGCTTCATCGGCCTGGCCAGCGCCCTGCCCGGTTACTTCAACGATCAATACGGCCTGAGCCCGGTGACCGCCGGTTATTACACCGCCGCCTGCGTGTTCGGTGGCAGCCTGATGCGTCCCCTCGGTGGCGCGCTGGCTGACCGTTTCGGCGGGATTCGCACGTTGCTGGCGATGTACACGGTGGCAGCGGTCTGCATCGCGGCCGTCGGGTTCAACCTGCCGAGTTCCTATGCGGCGCTGGCACTGTTCGTCTGCACGATGCTCGGTCTCGGCGCGGGTAACGGCGCGGTGTTCCAACTGGTGCCGCAGCGCTTTCGCCGGGAGATCGGTGTGATGACCGGGCTGATCGGCATGGCCGGCGGCATCGGCGGTTTTGCCCTCGCCGCCGGTATGGGCGCGATCAAACAGAGCACCGGCAGCTATCAGCTGGCGCTGTGGTTGTTTGCCAGTCTTGGTGTGTTGGCGTGGTTCGGCCTGCACGGCGTCAAACGTCGCTGGAGAACCACCTGGGGTTCGGCGGCCGTGACCGCTGCCCGGGTCTGAGGCCTGCATGGCTCTGCAACTGAGCTTTGCCGAAGCCAGCGCCACCGGACCACGCGCGGAGAATCAGGACGCCTTGCGCCTGGTCACTCCGGCCCCGGCGCTGGCCGCCAGCAAAGGATTTCTGTTCGCCATCGCCGACGGCGTCAGCCAGTGCGCCGATGGCGGCCTGGCCGCGCGTTCGACCTTACAGGCGCTGGCGCTGGACTACTACGCCACCCCGCAGACCTGGAGCGTGGCCCAGGCGCTGGATCGCCTGTTGCTCGCGCAAAACCGCTGGTTGCAGGCCAATGGCGGCGGCCAGCCGTTGCTGACCACCGTCAGCGCGCTGGTCCTGCGCGGCAGGCGCTTCACGCTGGCGCATGTGGGGGATTGCCGGGTCTATCGCTGGCACGCCGACACCCTGCAGCGCATCACCGAGGATCACGTCTGGGAGCAACCGGGCATGCAGCACGTGCTCAAACGCGCACTAGGCCTGGACCAGCATCTGGTGCTGGATTTTCTCGACGGCGAACTGCGTGAGGGCGAAAGCTTCGTGCTGCTCAGCGACGGTGTCTGGGCCGCGCTCGGCGACACGGCCATCGCCGGGATTCTGCGTGATCAACCGGATCTGCACAGTGCAGCACAAACGTTGGTCAACACCGCGCATCTGGCCGGCAGCCAGGACAACGCCAGCGCCTTGCTGGTGCGGGTGGACGCCGTGGGGGAAGCGAGCATTGGCGATGCGCTGATCCAGTTGCAGCAATGGCCGTTGCCATCGACGCTCAAACCGGGCCAGGCCTTCGAAGGCTGGCAGGTGCAAGGCATCGTCGGCCAAAGCCAGCAATCGTTGCTGTATCGGGTATTGGATAGCCAGGGTCAGGCATGGCTGCTGAAGACCTTGCCCACACGGCTGGCGGACGATGCCCACGCAGGTCAGGCCCTGCTGGCGGAAGAATGGTTTCTCAAACGCGTGGCCGGGCGACATTTCCCTGAAGTCCACAGCGCCAGTCAGCGTCAGCATCTGTACTACGTGATGCGTGAATATTCGGGGATCACCCTGGCACAGCGGTTCGAGCAAAACGGCCCGCTGCCGCTGCCTCAGTGGCAGGACGTGGCCGAACGCCTGTTGCGGGCCGTCGGCCTGCTGCATCGGCGGCAGATTCTGCACCGCGACATCAAGCCGGAGAACCTGCTGCTGGGGGACGACGGCGAGTTGCGCCTGCTGGATTTCGGCCTCGCGTATTGCCCCGGTCTTTCGCAGGACACACCGTCGACGCTGCCGGGAACTCCGAGCTATATCGCGCCGGAATCCTTTCGGGGGGATGCGCCCGAGGCTCGTCAGGATCTGTATGCGGTGGGCGTGACGTTGTATTTCCTGCTCACCGGGCATTTCCCCTACGGAGAGATTGAAGCCTTCCAGCGTCCGCGTTTCGGGGTGCCGGTGAGTGCGGCTCGTTATCGCCCGGATCTGCCGGAATGGCTGGCGCAGTGTCTGGAACGTGGCGTCTCGGCCGATCCATTGCAACGTTACGAAACCGCCGAGGAATGGCTGCTCACGCTGGAACAGGGTGAACGCCGCAGCCTGAATGTACGCCCTCGCCCGTTGCTCGAACGGGAGCCGCTGAAGGTCTGGCGGACATTGGCATTGCTGGCGCTGCTGGGCAATCTGGTGCTGTTGTTCATGCTTTTTCATGGCTGACTCGTCGCTCCATTAGCGGGCAAGCCGCATCCAATCGGTGCAAAAACCACGATGACTTTCCGGCCTATGTCTGCGCCACCTCAATGAATTCGAGGCTCAGCGCGACTTGGCACAACCGCTGCATTATCGGTTTCAACTGACATAAAGACCGACCTTCAACGACGAAGGCCGGACTTCCCGAGAGAACGGGACAAGGACAAAGGCGTCCTCGCTAGGCAACTGGCGGGACGCCTTTTTTGTTTGCGCAATATTTGTCGAGCAAGGCCTGACTGCCCTCAAGAGGCAAACCCGAAGCTTGCGGAGAACCTGATGAAAAAACTCAAACTGGTGATGATCGGCAATGGCATGGCCGGGGTCCGCACCCTGGAAGAACTGCTCAAGCTGAGTAACGAGCTGTATGACATCACGGTCTTCGGCGCCGAACCGCACACCAACTACAACCGCATCCTGCTGTCGCCAGTGCTGGCCGGCGAACAGACCTTCGAAGAGATCGTGCTCAACGACCTCGACTGGTATCTGCAAAACAACATCAAATTGCTGCTCAACCGCAAAGTAGTGGAGATCGACCGGGTCAAGCGCCGGGTGATCGCCGAAGACGGCACCGAGGCCGAATACGATCGTCTGCTGATCGCCACCGGCTCGACCCCGTTCATCCTGCCGATCCCCGGCAACACCTTGCAGGGTGTGATCGGTTACCGCGACATCGCCGACACCCAGGTGATGATCGACACCGCCAAGACCCACAAGCACGCCGTAGTGATCGGCGGCGGCCTGCTCGGCCTCGAAGCGGCCAACGGCCTGATGCTGCGCGGCATGCACGTCACCGTGGTGCACCTCGGTGAATGGCTGCTGGAACGGCAACTGGACAAGACCAGCGGCCAGCTCCTGCAAACCGCCCTCGAATCCCGTGGCCTGCACTTTCGCCTGTGCGAACAGACCCAGGCCCTGCATGACGCCGGCAATGGTCGGGTCGGCTCGGTGCAATTCAAGAACGGCGACATCATCCCCGCCGATCTGGTGGTCATGGCCGCCGGCATCCGCCCCAATACCGAACTGGCGGAAAAGGCCGGCATCCCGTGCAATCGCGGGATTCTGGTCAACGACACCCTGCAAACCTACGACCCACGCATCTATGCCATCGGCGAATGCGCCAGCCACCGTGGCATCGCCTACGGCCTGGTCGCGCCACTGTTCGAACAGGCCAAGGTCTGCGCCAATCACCTGGCGCAACTGGGTTTCGCCCGTTATCAGGGCTCGGTGACGTCGACCAAATTGAAAGTCACCGGCATCGACCTGTTTTCCGCCGGCGACTTCATGGGCGGCGAAGGCACCGAGACCATCACCCTCTCTGACCCGATCGGCGGGGTGTACAAAAAACTGGTGATCAAGGATGACGTGCTGGTCGGCGCCTGTCTGTACGGCGATACGGCAGATGGCGGTTGGTATTTCCGGCAGATTCGTGAGAATCACGCCATCGGCGAGATCCGCGATCACCTCATGTTCGGAGAAAACGCACTCGGCGATGTAGGACATCAGGGCCAGGACAAAGCCATGAGCATGGCCGACAACGCCGAAGTCTGCGGCTGCAACGGCGTGTGCAAGGGCACCATCGTCAAGGCGATTCAGGAGCACGGGCTGTTCAGCGTCGACGAAGTGAAGAAACACACCAAGGCGGCCAGTTCCTGTGGCTCCTGCGCCGGTCTGGTCGAGCAGATCCTGATCAACACCGTCGGCGGCGCGGCGGACGTCAAACCGAAAAGCGAAAAAGCCATCTGCGGTTGCAGCGATCTCAACCACGGCCAGATCCGCCAGGCCATCCGCGAACAGCATCTGCTGACCATCGCCGGCACCATGAGCTACCTCAACTGGCGCACCCCGAACGGCTGCGCCACTTGCCGCCCGGCCCTCAACTATTACCTGATTTCAACCTGGCCCGGCGAAGCCAAGGACGATCCGCAGTCGCGCCTGATCAACGAGCGGGCCCACGCCAACATCCAGAAGGACGGCACTTATTCGGTGGTGCCACGGATGTGGGGCGGCGTGACCAACCCGTCGGAACTGCGGCGGATCGCCGATGTGGCGGACAAATACCAGGTGCCGATGGTCAAGGTCACTGGCGGCCAGCGCATCGACCTGCTGGGGATCAAGAAGCAGGATCTGCCGGGGGTCTGGAAAGACCTCGACATGCCGTCCGGCCACGCCTACGGCAAATCGATCCGCACCGTGAAAACCTGCGTCGGCAGCGAGTTCTGCCGCTTCGGCACACAGAATTCGACCCAGTTGGGCATCGACCTTGAACATGACCTGTTCAACATGTGGTCGCCGCATAAAGTGAAACTGGCGGTCTCCGGATGCCCACGCAACTGTTCGGAAGCGGGGATCAAGGACGTAGGAATCATCGGCGTCGATTCCGGCTGGGAGATGTACATCGGTGGCAACGGCGGGATCAAGACTGAAGTCGCCGAGTTCTTCGTCAAGCTCAAGACCGCCGAGGAAGTGCGCGAATACAACGGCGCGTTCCTGCAGTTGTATCGCGAGGAAGCCTTCTACCTCGAACGCACCGTGCACTACCTGCAACGTGTCGGCATGGAGCACATCAAAAAAGCCGTGCTGGAAGATCCCGAGCGTCGCAAGGCCCTGAACGAACGCCTGCAATTCTCCCTGTCGTTCGAACAGGACCCGTGGAAAGAACGCCTCGCCCAGCCGCAACTGAAGAAAGAGTTCGAAGTGATCCCCGTGAAAAACCTGGAGGTGCCGGCATGAACTGGCTCGATATCTGTGCCCTGGAAGAGATCAACGCCCTCGGTTCGCGGATCATCGCCGGGCCCAAAGGTGACATCGCGATCTTTCGCACGAGCGACGACGAAGTTTTCGCACTCGACGACCGCTGCCCGCACAAGGGCGGTCCACTGTCCCAGGGCCTGATCTACGGCAAACGCGTGGCCTGCCCGTTGCACAACTGGCAGATCGACCTGCAATCCGGTGAAGCCCAGGCGCCGGACGTCGGCTGCGCGCACCATCACCCGGCCCGGGTCGAAAACGGCCGCGTGCAACTGGCCCTGCGGGACGCCGTCTGATGAACCGCCAGACGACCGCCTCGACCTGCTGTTATTGCGGGGTCGGCTGCGGCGTGCTGATCGAGCATGACGGCGAGCGCATCCTCGGCGTCAGCGGCGATCCGGCGCACCCGGCCAACTTCGGCAAATTGTGCAGCAAAGGCTCGGCCCTGCACCTGACCGGTGATCTGGCGGCACGGGCGTTGTACCCGGAATTGCGCCTGGGCAAAGGCCTGGCGCGCAGTCGCTGCGACTGGGACACCGCGCTGGAACATGCCGCCAATGTGTTCGCCGAAACCATCGCCGAACACGGCCCGGACAGCGTGGCGTTCTACATCTCCGGACAGCTGCTGACCGAGGACTACTACGCCTTCAACAAGCTGGCGCGGGCGCTGGTCGGCACCAACAACATCGACAGCAACTCGCGGTTGTGCATGTCTTCGGCAGTGGTTGGCTACAAGCGCAGCCTCGGCGCCGACGCCCCACCGTGCAGCTATGAAGACCTGGAGCTGAGCGATTGCGTGATGATCGTCGGCAGCAACATGGCCTACGCCCATCCGGTACTTTTTCGCCGCCTGGAAGAAGCCAAATCCCGCCGCCCGCAGATGAAAGTCATCGTCATCGACCCTCGGCGCACCGACACTTGCGACCTCGCCGACCTGCATCTGGCGATTCTGCCTGGCACTGATGTCGCGTTGTTCCATGGGATTTTGCATCTGTTGTTGTGGGAAGACTGGATCGACCGTGACTTCATCAAGGCTCACACCGAAGGCCTCGCCGAGCTGAAAAATCTGGTGCGTGATTACACCCCGACCATGGTGTCGCAGCTGTGCGGGATCAGCGTCGAGCAGTTGCAGCAATGCGCCGAGTGGATCGGAACCGCGCCGAGCTTTCTGTCGCTGTGGTGCATGGGCCTGAACCAGTCCACCGCCGGCAGTGCGAAGAACAGCGCCCTGATCAATCTGCATCTGGCCACCGGGCAAATAGGCCGGCCGGGCGCAGGACCTTTCTCCCTGACCGGTCAGCCGAATGCCATGGGCGGGCGGGAAACCGGCAGCCTTTCCAACCTGTTGCCCGGCCATCGTGAAGTAGCCAACCCAGAGCATCGCGCCGAAGTGGCGGCGTATTGGGGCGTGGACTCGCTGCCGGAAAACACCGGACTCAGCGCCATCGAATTGTTCGAACAGGTACGCAACGGCCAGATCAAGGCGTTGTGGATTGCCTGCACCAACCCCGCGCAATCGATGCCGGACCAGAATGCTGTGCGAGCTGCGCTGGAGGCTTGTCCGTTCGTGGTGTTGCAGGAAGCGTTTCGCACCACCGAAACTGCAGCGTTTGCCGACCTGCTGTTGCCGGCGGCCAGCTGGGGCGAGAAAGAAGGCTCGGTGACCAACTCCGAACGGCGGATTTCCCACGTCCGCAAAGCCATCGCCGCACCGGGTGAAGCGCGACCGGACTGGGCGATCACGGTGGATTTCGCACAACGTTTGGAAAAACGTCTGCGCCCGCAACAGCCGGGCCTGTTTGCGTTTAACCGCCCCGCGCAGTTATTCGATGAATTCAAAGGGCTGACCAGTGGCCGCGATCTGGATTTGTCCGGTATCAGCCATGAGTTGCTCGATGAAATCGGCCCGCAGCAATGGCCGTTTCCTGAGGGATCCCGGCAAGGCACACCGCGCCTGTACTGCGATGGCATATTTCCTACGGCCAACGGTCGCGCACAGTTTGTTGCCGATCCCTATCGCGCTGCAAAAGAGCAACGGGACGCGCGTTTTCCACTGACCCTGATCACCGGTCGCCTGCGCGATCAATGGCACGGTATGAGCCGCACCGGCACGGCGGCGCAGTTGTTCGGGCATGTCAGCGAAGCTGTGCTGAGCCTGCACCCGGACGAATTGCGTCGGCACCGCTTGCAGCCGGGGGATCTGGTGAATCTGAAGAGCCGCCGGGGAGCGGTAATCATGGCGGTCGCCAGCGATGACAGTGTGCGTCCGGGCCAGGCTTTTCTGCCGATGCACTGGGGCGATCGCTTTCTCAAGGGCGGCGTGAACTGCCTGACCCTGCCCGCCTTCGATCCCTTGTCGAAACAACCGGAACTCAAGCACAGCGGGGTACGCCTGGAACCCGTAAATCTACCCTGGCAATTGTTCGCCTTGATCGAGGGCAATGTTCAACGGCACTTTGAGGCGCTTCGACCGCTGTGTGAGGCGTTTTCCTACGTCAGCCTCAGCCTTGTCGGTCGCGAACGTCCGGCGCTGCTGTTACGCGCCGCCAGCGCCGCCGCACCCGATCCGCAATTGCTGCGCGAAATCGACCAGTGCCTGGCCCTGATCGACGGCCCGGTACTGGCCTATGACGATCCGCGCCGGGCCATTGGCAAACGGGTACGCATCGAGAACGGACGAATCACTACAATCCGCCTCGCCGGCGAAACCCTCGCCCAACATTGGCTGCAAGGCTTGTGGCTGGAGGGCCGCGCAGACGAAGAACTGCGGCGCTGGCTGTTGGCGCCGATGAGTGCACCGCCAGGCAATGCCGGCGTGCGGAATGTTGCCGACAAGACCTTGTGCAATTGCAAAAACGTCAGTCACAGCGCGGTCTGCGCCGGGATTCGTGAAGGTCTGGATTTGCAGGGTTTGAAAAACAAATTGGGCTGCGGCACGCAATGCGGCTCCTGCGTCCCGGAAATCAAGCGTTTGCTGACCGCCGAAGCGCGGCCGGTTGCCGTCATCTGAAGAGGAAAACACCATGAACGCAAAAGTCTGGCTGGTGGGCGCAGGTCCCGGCGATCCTGAACTGCTGACGCTCAAAGCCGTGCGTGCCTTGCGCGAAGCGGATGTGGTGCTGATTGACGATCTGGTCAACGACGCAGTGCTGGAGCACTGCCCGGCTGCGCGGATCATTCCGGTCGGCAAACGCGGCGGCTGTCGCTCGACGCCACAGGCATTCATTCATCGGCTGATGCTGCGTTATGCGCGCCAGGGCAAATGCGTGGTTCGCCTCAAGGGGGGCGATCCGAGCATCTTCGGTCGTGGCGGCGAGGAAGCGCAGT
This sequence comes from Pseudomonas sp. SDO52101_S400, assembly GCF_054071635.1. Classification (NCBI taxonomy): domain Bacteria; kingdom Pseudomonadati; phylum Pseudomonadota; class Gammaproteobacteria; order Pseudomonadales; family Pseudomonadaceae; genus Pseudomonas; species Pseudomonas sp. SDO52101_S400. The sequence continues at coordinate 22,617 of NZ_JBSVWF010000040.1, forward strand.
GGTTGCGTGAACACGGGGTTGAAGTGGAGCTGGTCAATGGCATCACTGCCGGGCTGGCCGGGGCGACGCAGTGTGACATTCCGCTGACGTTGCGCGGCGTGGCGCGGGGCGTGACGCTGGTCACCGCGCACACTCAGGACGATAGCCAATTGAACTGGCAGGCACTGGCGCAAAGCGGCACAACGCTGGTGATCTACATGGGGGTAGCCAAGCTCAGCGAGATTCGTGAACAGTTGTTGGCAGGCGGGATGGCGATGGAGACGCCGGTGGCGATGATCGAGAACGCCTCCCTGCCACAACAACGGGAATGCCGGAGCGATCTGACGCGAATGGAGGAAGACGCCGGCAGGTTTGAGCTCAAGAGCCCTGCCATTCTGGTGATTGGAGCGGTGGCAGCTTTTGCGGACCGATCCGGTTTGCTCGCCTGGCCCGCCGATCAGTCAGCCTGAGCATCTGGTTTTCACCAAATCGCAGACAAAGAAAAGCCCGGCCTGAGCCGGGCTTTTCTCAAAGCAGCGAGCTAATTACTTAGCTTGAGCTTCAACCTGAGCTTCTACGCGACGGTTAACGGCGCGGCCAGCTTCGGTTTTGTTGTCAGCAACTGGACGGGTTTCGCCGTAGCCAATCGACTGAACGCGGGACGATTCAACACCGTACTGGTTAACCAGAACTTGCTTAACGGCGTTTGCACGACGCTCGGACAGTTTCTGGTTGTAAGCGTCAGGACCGACGGAGTCAGTGTGACCTTCAACAGTGGTGTGAGTCGCTGGGTACTGCTTCATGAAGTCAGCCAGGTTCTTGATGTCAGCGTAGCTGTTTGGCTTGACGACCGACTTGTCGAAGTCGAACTTCACGTCCAGCTCTACACGAACAACTTCAGCAACTGCCGGGCAGCCATCAGCGTCAACAGTTACGTTGGCTGGAGTGTTCGGGCACTTGTCAACGTTGTCGCAAACGCCATCGTTGTCGCTGTCGGAGCAGACTTCAGCTGGTGCTGGAACTGGAGCAGCAGCAGGCTTGTTGCCGCCACCGAAGTTCACGCCCAGACCGATTACTGGAGCGTAGTTCCAGCGACCGTTGTCCAGTTTGTAGTCAGCGTCTACACCAGCACGGGCGTAGAAGTTTTCAGCGAAGTAGTACTTAACGCCAGCGCCAGCGTTCAGGTAGGTCGACTGGTCGCGACCGGTGTGGCCGTCAGCGGCTACGTTGGTCAGGCTGCCGTGCTTCACACCGCCAGCAACGTAAGGACGCAGAGCGTCACCAGCGTTGTTGAAGTGGTACTGAGCGATCAGGCCGAAGTTGTCGCCTTCCAGCTTCTGGCTGCCAGTGCCGTCGTTCGAACGGGTGTGGTTGTTCTTGTCGTAGGTGAAGTTCAACGACACGTCGTCGGTCAAGAAGTAACCGATAGAGGCGCCTGGGTTGAAGCCGTCTTCGACATGGTTAACGCTGTCGTTGTACTGCTTCTTGTAGAACAGTTCGCCTTCAACTGCGCCTTGGCCTTGTGCCAGTGCGCCGAACGAAGTAGCGGCAATCAAAGAACCAATGGCCAAGCCCAAGGTGTTTTTCAGTTTCATCCGTTAAATCCCCATCTGGTGATTGTGAAGCAGTCCCGCAAACCGGGGGACAACTCGGCGGCAAGTCTATCAGAACTTGCCTACACGTAAGAGATATTTGCGCCGAACTAAGTTTCAGCAATGCCTGCAAATTTCTCACGCAATTTATCTAGAGCACGTTTGTACCGCATTTTTGTAGCACTCAAACCCATGTGCATGATGTCTGCGATCTCCTGAAATTCCAGCTCTGCGACAAAACGTAGCACCAGAATTTCACGGTCAATCGGGTTCACATACACCAGCCAGCGATCGAGTCCGCCCTTCTCCTCGGGTTTCGGCGCCTTTTCTTCGGACGCTTCCTCAAGGGGGTCAAGACTCAATGCGTCCATCAAGCGACGCTTTCGCCGTTCCTTCCGATACTGCGTGATGCATTCGTTGTAAGTGATGCTATATAGCCATGTCTTGAACTTCGATTTCCCCTCGAAGTTCTTCAGGCCGTACAGCACCTTCAACATCACTTCCTGACAGACATCGTCTGCGTCGCGATCGTTCCCAAGATACCGCGCACAGACGTTAAATAATGTTCGCTGGTAACGCCGCATCAGTTCTTCATAGGCGCGCGTCACGTGAAACAGCTCGGTATGCGAGCGCGCGACCAACTCCTCATCAGAGAGCTCGCGGGGGTCGTAGCGCGTGGATAGCGTTTGGGCTTTATTCAAAACAAGTCGTGCCGACAGTCAGGTCAATGTCCACCGCTGCCAGCATCAGCTGGCATTTTGCGGCGGCATACATTAGCAGGGTTTGCCGGGTTAGCGGCTACTCACATGCTGCTCCAGCAGGATCCGATTGGAGAGAGAGACTAGCTCACCCTCATCGGTCAGCAATGTGGTTTTAACCGTGCCGATCTCTTCGATCTGGCCTTCGACCTCGCCAACACGCACTTGTTGCCCAACCTGATACAACTCACGCACATAGATTCCCGCAAGAATCTGACCGGCAATTTCCCGGCTTCCCAGGCCCATGGCCAGCGCAACCGCCAGACCAACGGTAATCAATACGATGACGATCACATGGTTCAGCAGGTCGGTCTTGACCTCGAGCTGACTGATCGCGACCGAGATGCTGATGATGATCACCAGGCCCTGGGCAATTCGCCCAAGCCCTGAAGCGTAGTCCAGACCAACGCCTTCTGCCGCCCCGCGCACCAGCCCGTTGGCCAGTTGCGCCAGCAATACACCGACCAGCAGCACCAGCGCGGCGCCGAATACTTTCGGTACATACAACGCCAGCATGTCCAGCGTAGCTGAAACACGCTCAAGCCCAAGGGATTCTGCCGCAGATACCAGGAAAATCAGCAGAACAAACCAATAGACGATTTTTCCGATCAGGGTCGAGATCGGCACTTGCAGTCCCGCACGGGACATCAATTTTGTCAGCCCGGTGCCGCCCATCAGGCGATCCAGACCCAGCTTGGCGAGCAGCTTGGACAAAAGGGTGTCCAGCAACTTGGCCACGACGAAGCCCAACAGCAGCACCACCAGTGCGCCGAACAGGTTCGGGATGAAATTAGCGACTTTGGTCCACAACGCAGTCATTGCCGTGACGAGGCTCTGAGTCCAGAGATCAAGTTCCATATTCAATCAGCCTTATCAGCAGTGCGAGCGGTAGGTTTACGGAGACGGGAAACCGGCGCGACATGAGCCGAGCCGTTATTCAGGGCGATCATCAGCGCGGGCAGCCAGCGGCCCAGCAGGCTGAACAGATCGCCGGCGCCGACCTGGCGGTTGGCGGTTTTGAGTACGCGGCCCAGGCATGCGTCGTCGTCGCGGCCGGACGGCGAGGCGTTGAGCATGTCGCGCAAAGACTGTTCAAACGGATCGTGCATACGCACCTCTCGTGATGTCTGTGAAAGACGCGGGCAAATTTGGTCGGGTCACATGGCGCATCGTCATACCCAGCGCAAACGGCGGAACAACCACCATTGTCCGAGTGCCACCGAGACCATCAGCAGGCACGCCACAAGGAATCCGTAGGGGCTTCCCGAAAGCGGAATTCCGCCCACATTGATCCCCAGCAAGCCGGTGAGAAAACTCATTGGCAAAAAGATCCCGGTGATGATCCCGAAGCGGTACATGGTGCGATTCATGCGCACGCTCAAACGCCGGTCTTCGGTGTCCAGCACAAGCCCCACGCGCTCTCGGGTCAATTCGAGCTCTTCGAGATAGCGGGTCAGGCTGTTGTTCAATTCGTTCCAGTAGTCGGCGTCGTCATCGACGAACCAGGGCAGTTTTATCCGCGTCAGCTGTCCGAAAATGTCCCGCTGCGGCGCAAGAAAACGCTTCAGTCCGGCCGCCCGGCGACGGATGTGCAAAACGGCACCATGCTCGGGGGTATACCGTTCGTCGGCATCCAGCTTTTCTTCCTCTTCATCGACCACTTCCGAGAGGCAAGTGACCAGATCCTGCACCTTGTTGGTGAGGTATTGAGCGAGATAGAGAATGAGTTCGGACGAGGTTTTCGGACCTTTGCCCTCCCCCAGCATCGCCAACAGTTCATCGGTGGCGCGCAACGGGCGCAAACGCAGGGAAATCACACGCTGGGCCGCAGCGAAAATCCGTACCGAGACCATGTCCTCCGGCTCGGCCCCAGGATTGAGGTTGACACCGCGCAAAAACAGCAGCAATTCGGAATCGGGCAGCGGCAACAGCCGTGGACGGGTGTTCTCTTCCAGCAGCAGATCGCAGGTGAACTCGTTGAGCCCACTGGATTTGCGCAACCACGTCTGAGTCTGCGGGTGACTGCGATCCCAGTGCAGCCACAGGCTTTCGTGTGCCTGCAGCTGCAAACTGTCGAGATCAGTCCGGGCTATCGAACGCGCACCGCCTTTACCGTCCAGCACCAGGGCATGCACCAGCCCCCATTGCGCGTTTTCTTCCTCGAACATCCTCACCCCAGTGCTTGCCGCGTTTTATTCAGGCATCGTCAGCGGGCTCGGCGAAATGATCACGCCGTTGTTGTCCGCATAGATGTATTGGCCCGGATGAAAAGTGACACCCGCGAAAGTCACCGGCACGTTAAGGTCGCCAAGACCGCGTTTTTCGGTTTTCTTCGGGTGGCTGGCCAGCGCCTGGACGCCGAGATCAGTCTGGGCAATGACATCCACATCGCGGATGCAGCCGTAGATCACCAGCCCTTCCCAACCGTTTTTCGCGGCTTTCTCGGCAATCATGTCGCCCAGCAGCGCGCAGCGCAGGGAACCACCACCATCGACCACCAGCACCTTGCCGTTGCCCTTGAGTTCGGCTTGTTCCTTGACCAGCGAGTTGTCTTCGAAGCACTTGATGGTCACGATTTCGCCGCCGAAGGAATCACGGCCGCCGAAATTGCTGAACATCGGTTCCAGCACCTGCACCAGCTCCGGATAGGCGTCGCACAGGTCAGGCGTAAGGTAATGGTTCATCGAAAAACTCCTGTAACAAGGAAGACGATCAAGGATGTCGCACTCTTTTGAAACGAGTCCCGGCGGTCGCTGTTTACCTTAGTCCATGCAATGGTCGCTGACCGAACCTGAACAAAGGCTGAAACGTAATAGCGAAACAGTCACCAAATATGACCAGAACCGCCCAATGCGTCATATCTTAGCCGCAAGCCGACTTGAACGAAATGCCCTTTTCAGAGCCGTCCGCTCATCCCGCCGCAGCCAGATCCACCTTTTCGCCGAGTAATGGCGTGTGCTGGTCAGTCAACCAGCGCGCCACCAGCGGCCAGACTTCAGCCTGGGCGGCCTTGCTCACCAACATCTCGACATGACCGAAATTGTCGTTGAAACCCTGCTCGCGCCCCAGGTTGATGAACTGCTTTTGCTCGGAGCCAATCTGATCGAACAGTTTGCGGCAGGCCCACGCCGGATCCTGATGGTCCCCGGCCGCCGTCACCGCCAAAACAGGCACCTGAACGTCGGCGAGTCCCGCCCACCAATCCTTGTCCTTGTCACCGAAACGCCCGAACAGGCCGTACCAGCGCATGCTTTCCAGGGCCAGGCCGATCGGCTCGTCCTCAGGGCCACGCTTGAGCCGCGAACCGGACAACTGCGCAAAACGCTTGAGAATGAAACGTCCGCTCCACTCCACCGGTGGAATCTTCAGCGGCCAGTAAGTGCGGCTGACCTGCGTGCCGAAAAACGCCGCCGACGCCACGGCCGGTTCACCGAGGTACTCTCCGCCCAGCGCTGCCGCCAGGGTGATACCGCCCAGCGAATGGCCGATCCAGTGCGGCACCTGACCACTCTGCTCGCGTACGAACGCGGCAATGGCCGGCAGATCGTATCGGGCGTAGTCGGCAACGCGGTTGCGGCGGTAGTCCTCGTTGCGCTGGGACAGGCCGTGGCCGCGCATTTCCGGGATCCACACATCGAATCCCAGACGCGTCAGATACGCGCCCAGCCCCAAACCTTTCGGCGAGAACCAGAAGCGTCGATTGGAAAAGCTGCCATGCAGCAAAATCACTGGTACGCCGCGTGTCGCCGGTTCATCGGCCATGCCGAGACGGGTCACCGCGATTTCCACGGACCAGTCAGGGCTGTTGCCCGGTTTCAAGCGGTATACGTCTTCGCTCAGATCACCGCGTCGTTCGGCGCTGATCAGGGCGACAGGAAATAGGTCACTGCTGCTTTGCATAATGCTCTTGCACAAAAAAGGGCGGCATCCGGAGAGCTCGCCCTACTTGAATCCTAAAGAGGCCGGTCAGGGACCGGCCTCTTCACTCACCGATCAGGCCTGCGCCTGACCCTCAGCCAGGAAGAACCAGGTTTCCAGTACGGAATCCGGGTTCAGCGACACGCTTTCGATGCCCTGCTCCATCAGCCACTTGGCAAGATCCGGGTGGTCCGAAGGACCCTGACCGCAGATGCCGATGTACTTGCCGGCCTTGTTGCACGCGGCAATCGCATTGGCCAGCAGCTTCTTGACCGCCGGATTACGCTCGTCGAACAGGTGCGCGATGATCCCGGAGTCACGGTCCAGACCCAGTGTCAGCTGAGTCAGGTCGTTGGAACCGATCGAGAAGCCGTCGAAGAATTCGAGGAATTCTTCAGCCAGGATCGCGTTGGACGGCAGTTCGCACATCATGATCACGCGCAGGCCGTTGTCGCCGCGCTTCAAGCCGTTTTCGGCGAGCAGATCGACCACCTGGCTGGCTTCGCCGAGGGTACGGACGAACGGCACCATGATTTCGACGTTGGTCAGGCCCATCTCGTTGCGCACGCGTTTCAGCGCACGGCACTCGAGCTCGAAGCAGTCGCGGAACGATTCGCTGATGTAACGCGAAGCGCCACGGAAGCCCAGCATCGGGTTTTCTTCTTCCGGCTCGTACAGTTTGCCGCCGATCAGGTTGGCGTACTCGTTGGACTTGAAGTCCGACAGACGCACGATGACCTTCTTCGGTGCGAACGCAGCGGCCAGGGTGCTGATGCCTTCAACCAGCTTTTCGACATAGAAGCCGACCGGATCGTCGTAACCGGCGATGCGCTTGTCGACGCTGTCCTTGATTTCCTGTGGCAGGCCGTCGTAGTTCAACAGCGCTTTCGGGTGGACGCCGATCATGCGGTTGATGATGAACTCCAGACGGGCCAGGCCCACACCGGCGTTCGGCAGCTGCGCGAAGTCGAAGGCGCGGTCCGGGTTGCCGACGTTCATCATGATCTTGAACGGCAGCTCCGGCATGGCATCCACGGAGTTTTTCTTGATGTCGAAGCCCAGTTCGCCTTCGAAGATGTAACCGGTGTCGCCTTCGGCGCAGGACACGGTCACGCCCTGGCCATCTTTCAACAGCTGAGTAGCGTTGCCGCAACCTACAACGGCTGGAATCCCCAGTTCACGGGCGATGATCGCCGCGTGGCAGGTACGGCCGCCACGGTTGGTGACGATGGCGCTGGCGCGCTTCATCACCGGTTCCCAGTCCGGGTCGGTCATGTCGGAGACCAGCACGTCACCCGGCTGCACTTTGTCCATTTCGGACACGTCGCGGATGATCCGCACCTTGCCGGCGCCGATACGCTGGCCGATCGCACGGCCTTCAACCAGCACGGTGCCGGTTTCTTTCAGCAGGTAACGCTCCATGACGTTGGCCTGGGTGCGGCTCTTCACGGTTTCCGGACGGGCCTGCACGATGTACAGCTTGCCGTCGTCACCGTCCTTGGCCCACTCGATGTCCATCGGGCAGCCGTAATGCTTCTCGATGATCATCGCCTGCTTGGCCAGTTCGCTGACTTCAGCATCGGTCAGGCAGAAACGCGCGCGCTCGGCCTTGTCGACATCGACGGTCTTCACGGAGCGACCGGCCTTGGCCTCGTCGCCGTAGATCATCTTGATGGCCTTGCTGCCCAGGTTGCGGCGCAGGATTGCCGGGCGACCGGCCTCCAGCGTGCCCTTGTGGACATAGAATTCGTCCGGGTTCACCGCGCCTTGTACGACGGTCTCGCCCAGGCCGTAGGCGCCGGTGATGAACACCACGTCACGGAAGCCGGATTCGGTATCGAGGGTGAACATCACGCCGGCGGTGCCGGTTTCCGAACGCACCATGCGCTGCACGCCGGCCGACAGGGCGACCAGTTTGTGGTCGAAGCCCTGGTGCACGCGGTAGGAGATGGCACGGTCGTTGAACAGGGAAGCGAACACTTCCTTGGCCGCGCGGATGACGTTTTCCACGCCACGGATGTTCAGGAAGGTTTCCTGCTGACCGGCGAACGAAGCGTCCGGCAAGTCTTCGGCGGTGGCGGAGGAACGCACGGCCACGGCCACGTCAGGATTACCGGCCGACAGCGCGGCGAAGGCGGTGCGGATCTCGGTATTCAGTTTTTCAGGGAATTCGGCTTCCATGATCCATTGGCGGATCTGGGCGCCGGTCTTGGCCAGGGCATTGACGTCATCGACGTCCAGCGCATCGAGGGCCTTGTGGATCTGATCGTTCAGACCGCTCAGTTCCAGGAAGTCGCGATAGGCCTGCGCCGTGGTGGCGAAGCCGCCGGGGACCGAAACACCGGCACCGGCCAGGTTACTGATCATCTCGCCCAGGGATGCGTTCTTGCCCCCCACATGCTCAACATCGTGTTTGCCGAGCTTATCGAGGGAAACTACGTACTCTACCAAGGTGATCTCTCCACTAACTGTGTTGGAAAAGCTCAGAAACCGGCGGCTCGGGGGAGCCTTGGCCGGCTGTATGGCCTGGACCTGGAAAATAAGTGAGAATGCGGGCCAATGGCGGCCGGCAAATCGCGCCTATCATATCCAGAAATACTCATTAGCTTAAGGCCCAAGGTGCAAATGAAACGATCTGCTTTCTTTATCTCCGATGGCACCGGCATTACCGCCGAAACCCTGGGTCAAAGCCTTCTGGCGCAGTTCGAAAACATTACCTTCAGCAAATTCACGCGGCCCTACATCGACAGCGTGGAAAAAGCGCGGGCCATGGTACAACAAATCAACAAAGCCGCTGAAACCGACGGTTTCCGGCCGATCATCTTCGACACCATCGTCAATCAGGACATTCGTGAGATTCTCGCAACCTCCAATGGTTTCATGATCGACATCTTCTCGACCTTCCTCGCCCCGCTCGAGCAGGAACTGACCGAGCACTCTTCCTACACCGTCGGCAAATCCCATTCGATCGGTCACAACTCCAACTACATGGAGCGGATCGAGGCGGTGAACTTCGCCCTCGATAACGACGACGGCGCCCGCACCCACTATTACGACAAGGCCGACCTGATACTAGTGGGCGTGTCGCGTTGTGGTAAGACGCCGACGTGTCTGTACATGGCGATGCAATTCGGCATCCGCGCGGCCAACTATCCGCTGACCGAAGACGACATGGAACGCCTGCAATTGCCGGCCGCCCTGCGCGCCCACCAGCACAAACTGTTCGGCCTGACCATCGACCCGGACCGCCTCACCGCGATCCGCAACGAGCGCAAGCCCAACAGCCGCTATTCGAGCTACGCCCAGTGCGAGTTCGAAGTGCGCGAAGTGGAGAACCTGTTCCGCCGCGAGAACATCCCGCATATCAATTCCACGCATTTTTCGGTGGAAGAGATTTCGGCGAAGATTCTCGTGGAAAAAGGCGTCGAGCGGCGGTTCAAGTAAGCCCCACGTCCCTCAACCTGTCCGCACGCTGAATGAAGTAACGCAAAGTCCTCGCAGACCGTGTTTTTTACGCCTCTGTAACATTCCGAAATATACAATCCGCGCAAGTTGCGTATCCGGCCCTAAACCGGATGCGCCAACCCTCTCGACCCGGTGAATTCACCGGGTCCGCAGCATCCACTTCCTGCTTGAAGTCATGGAATGAGCGCCCGCTCATTCCCGGGTGCGCAATGCAGACAGAAGCTACGCTCAGACAGCCGCGCCTCCACTCAGAACGCTGCAGGACTCACTGCCTATGAACAAAGTGTTCCGCCACTACATCCCGGCCTCGACACGGCGCCTGTTGCCCAATCGCTGGGACTTGATCGCCCTGCCGCTGGTGATCGGCTTTTTGCTGTTTTTCTCCATCGGTGCCCGGGAAACCTGGGCCCCGATCGGCTCTCTGCAAAGTGAAGTGGTGTCCCTCGACCCGGGCAACCTGCCCGAATACGCCATGCGCACCACCCTGCGCATGCTCGCGGCGATGGTCGCGGCACTGGTGTTCACCCTGCTCTACGGCACACTGGCCGCGAAAAGCCGCCGGGCCGAAAAACTGTTGGTGCCGGTGCTGGACATCCTGCAATCGGTGCCCGTGCTGGGTTACATCTCCTTCACCGTCACCTTCTTTCTATTGTTGTTTCCGGGCCGGGTGCTGGGTGCGGAACTGGCCGCGATCTTTGCCATTTTCACCAGCCAGGCGTGGAACATGACCTTCAGCTTCTACCAGTCGCTGCGCATGCTGCCGCGTGACCTGGTGGAAGTGTCGACCAACCTGCAACTGTCCGGCTGGCAGAAGTTCTGGAAGCTCGACGTCCCCTTCGCCATGCCCGGGCTGGTCTGGAACATGATGATGAGCATGTCCGGCGGCTGGTTCTTCGTGGTGGCGTCCGAAGCAATTACCGTGGGTGACCAGACTATCACCCTGCCGGGGATCGGCTCGTTCCTGGCCCTGGCCATCGCGCAGAAAGACATGCACGCCGTGGGCTACGTGATCCTGACGATGGTCGCGGTCATCCTGATTTATGACCAGTTCCTGTTCCGCCCCCTGGTGGCCTGGGCCGACAAGTTCCGCATGGAAAACACCGCATCGCAGACCGCCGCTCCGGAGTCCTGGGTACTGAATCTGATCCAGCGCACCCGGTTGATCCAGCGCATTTTGCGCCCCATCACCCGCGTCATCAGCCGCCTCGGCAACATGCGCCTGAACCTGCCGCGCACCGCGCGCAAGGTCATGGCCTCGGAAAGCCCCGCCACCACCAAGGCCATTGACTGGATCTGGGGCTCGCTGATCGGGTTGCTGACCGCGTATGCGCTCTATCACATCGTGCTGTATGTCGGCACCGAAGTGACGTTTGCCGAGGTCGGGCATGTGTTGTTGATGGGATTGTTCACCCTGTTGCGGGTGGCCGGGCTGATCTTCATCGCCTCACTGATCTGGGTGCCGCTGGGCGTGATGATCGGCCTGCGTCCGGCGCTGGCGGAAAAGATCCAGCCGCTGGCGCAGTTCCTCGCAGCGTTCCCGGCGAACCTGCTGTTCCCGGTGTTCGTCATCGTGATCCTGCGTTACCAGTTGAACCCGGATATCTGGCTGAGCCCGCTGATTGTGCTGGGCACCCAGTGGTACATCCTGTTCAACGTGATCGCCGGGGCCAGCGCCTTCCCCAATGACTTCAAGGAAGCCGCCGCCAACTTCCGCATTCGCGGCTGGCTGTGGTGGCGCAAGGTCATGCTCCCCGGGATCTTCCCGTACTACGTGACCGGCGCCATCACCGCCTCGGGTGGTGCATGGAACGCCAGCATCGTCTCCGAATTCGTTTCCTGGGGGCAGGACAAAGTCGTCGCCCATGGCCTGGGCGCCTACATCGCGCAAACCACGGCCGCCGGCGACTTCCCGAAAATCACCCTCGGCGTGGTGGTGATGTCGTTCTTTGTCGTGGCCTTCAATCGCGTGGTCTGGCGACCGATGTACGCCATGGCCGAAAACAAACTTCGCCTGAACTGACGGGATTCGATGTGATGAATACCTTTACCGAACACGCTGGCGCCACACCCGAAATCTACTCGCTCACCGACGTCAACCGGGTGTTTGGCAAGGGCAAGGACGAGCTGCAAGTGCTCAGCGGAGTCAACCTGGCGCTGCACGAAGGCGAGATTGTCGGCATGCTTGGCCGCTCAGGTTCAGGCAAGTCCACATTGCTGCGGATCATCGCCGGCCTGATCCAGCCTTCGTCGGGTGAAGTCCTGTACAACGGCAAGCCGCTGGACGGCCCGGCCGAAGGCGTGGCCATGGTGTTCCAGACCTTTGCGCTGTTCCCGTGGCTGACCGTGCTGGAAAACGTCGAGGCCGGCCTGCAAGCCCTGCAGGTCGAACGCAAGGAAGCGCGCAAGCGTGCCTTGGCCGCCATCGACCTGATCGGCCTGGACGGTTTCGAAAACGCCTACCCTCGCGAGTTGTCCGGCGGCATGCGCCAGCGCGTGGGGTTCGCTCGCGGGCTGGTGGTCAACCCGACGCTGCTGCTGATGGATGAACCCTTCTCGGCGCTGGACGTGTTGACCGCCGAAACCCTGAGAAACGATCTGCTGGACCTGTGGAGCGGCAAGCAACTGCCGATCAAATCGATCCTGATCGTCACCCACAACATCGAAGAAGCGGTGCTGATGTGCGACCGCATTCTGGTGCTGTCGTCCAACCCCGGTCGGCTGGTGGCGGAAATCAAGGTGCCCTTCGCCCATCCGCGCAATCGCCTGGACCCGGCCTTCCGGCAGATGGTCGATGATATTTACGCGCAGATGACCGATCGCCGCACGGCAGACGCCAGTACCGGCAAACCTGAGCTGAAGATCAGCAGTCCGCTGCAGGAAGTGTCCACCAACCTCATGGCGGGCCTGATCGAAACCCTCGCGGCCGAACCCTACAACGGCCACGCCGGCCTGCCCACCGTGGCCGAGCGGCGCCTGCTGGAAGTGGACGATCTGTTTCCGGTCGCCGAGATGCTCGAATACCTGGGTTTCGCCGAACTCAAGGGTGCCGACATCACCCTGACCGACGCCGGCAAACTGTTCGCTGACTACGGCACGCAAGAGCGCAAGACCCTGTTCGCCGAACACCTGATCCGCTACATACCGCTGGCCGCACGTATCCGCCAGGTGTTGCTGGAACGCAACGGCCACCGGGCGCCACGGGTGCGTTTCGAGCAGGAACTGGAAGATTCGCTGACCGAAGCCTTCGTCGAGAAAAACCTGGAGATCGTGATTGCCTGGGGCCGCTATGCGGAGATCTTCTCCTACGACGACCACACCGAAACGTTCAGCCTGGAGGACGTCGAGGGCAGCATGTAGCCCTCGACCATCCCGGCGTTTCAGATCACGAACAGGTCGACAAAGCGGTTGACCGGCGTCGCCTCAAGCCGCGCCTGATCCTTGCACAGCGCAAGGATCTCGGCGCTGCGCTGGCCGGTGAAACGCGTGGCCAGGTTCGCCTTGAACTTGTCCTCCAGCAACGGAATGCCCTCGGCCCGGCGCCGACGGTGACCGATCGGGTATTCCACCACCACGTTCTGCGTGCTGGAACCGTCCTTGAAAAACACCTGCACCGCGTTGGCAATCGAGCGTTTGTCGGCTTCGAGATATTCGCGGGTGAAGCGCGGATCTTCGACGATGACCATTTTCTCGCGCAGCACATCGATGACCGGATGGGCCCCGTGGAAATCGTCTTCGTACTGCTCCGCCACCAGATTGCCGAACGCCAGCGGCACGGCGGTCATGTACTGGAGGCAGTGATCGCGGTCGGCGGCGTTGGCCAGTGGTCCGACCTTGGAAATGATTCGGATCGCCGATTCGTGGGTGGTGATGACAATCCGGTCGATTTCATGCAGACGATTGCGCACCTGCGGATGCAGGGTCACGGCGGCTTCGCAGGCGGTTTGCGCGTGGAATTCGGCGGGAAAACTGATCTTGAACAGCACGTTTTCCATCACGTAACTGCCGAACGGACGCGAGAAGCTAAAGGCACGTTTATCCTCAGGCTTGAGCGCCAGATCGTTGTTGGTGTGGCTGAACAGCACGTCGTAGAACCCCCACTGCCTGGCCGTCAACACACCGGGAATCCCCATTTCGCCGCGCATCGCGATATCCGCCAGACGTACACCCCGGCTCGATGCATCCCCCGCCGCCCAGGATTTTCGCGAACCGGCGTTCGGCGCATGACGGTAAGTGCGCAACGCCTGACCATCGGCAAACGCCTGGGATAATGCCGACAACAACTGCTCGCGATTGGCGCCCATCAGTTTGGCGACAACCGCCGTCGAGGCTACTTTCACCAGGATCACGTGGTCGAGTCCTACGCGGTTGAAGGAGTTTTCCAGCGCGATCACGCCTTGAATCTCGTGGGCCATGATCATCGCTTCGAGCACGGCGCGTACCGTCAGCGGCGCTTCGCCATTGGCCAGACGCTTTTGCGACAAGTGATCGGCCACCGCGAGAATCCCGCCGAGGTTATCCGACGGATGCCCCCATTCAGCGGCGAGCCAGGTGTCGTTGTAATCCAGCCAGCGCACGATGCAGCCGATGTCCCACGCGGCTTTTACCGGGTCCAGGCGATAGGACGTGCCAGGGACTCGCGCGCCGAATGGCACGACGGTGCCTTCGACGATGGGCCCCAGATGCTTGGTGCATTCGGGAAAGCGCAGGGCCAGCAGGCCGCAGCCCAACGTGTCCATCAGACAGTTGCGAGCGGTGTCGAGGGCTTCGGCGGATTCGATTTTGTAGTTGAGGACGTAATCGGCGATGTCCTGCAGGACACGGTCGTAGTCGGGGCGGTTGTTCAGGTCGACGTTGGCGCTCATTGCGGTTCTCCTGGGTGGGGAATGATGAGTGGTGGGGTCTTCCTCAGGGGCTGGTTGGTTTTTTGTTTAGAGCAGATCGTGGGTGTCTGCTTTGGGGTGTTTCTTCAGTGAGTTTTTCCCCTCACCCTAGCCCTCTCCCGGAGGGAGAGGGAACTGACCGAGATGATCTTTCGAGTGACATCGACCTGGATGCTTTTCGGTGAATCCATAATCGCCAAGATGCTTCAGGTCGCAGGACATCTGATTACGACTCGGTCGGCTCCCTCTCCCTCCGGGAGAGGGCTGGGGTGAGGGCATCGATTTCGGATCAGAAAGAGTCGCCAGGAATGCGGACGTAACCTTCCATGAGAACCCGCGCACTTCGGCTCATGATCGCCTTCTTCACAACCCACTCACCATTCTCCAGACTGGCTTCGGCCCCGACGCGCAATGTCCCGGACGGATGCCCGAACCGCACCGCGTTACGTTCAACACCACCAGCCGCCAGATTCACCAAGGTGCCGGAAATCGCCGCCGCCGTGCCAATCGCCACCGCCGCCGTGCCCATCATCGCGTGGTGCAGCTTGCCCATGGACAACGCCCGCACCAGCAGATCCACATCCCCGGCAGCAATCGCCTTGCCGCTGGACGCCACGTAATCCGCAGGTTTGGCGACGAAGGCAACCTTCGGCGTGTGCTGACGCTTGGCGGCTTCGTCCAGACTGGAAATCAGGCCCATGCGCAGCGCGCCATAGGCACGAATGGTCTCAAACATCTGCAACGCTTTCGGATCGCTGTTGATCGCACTCTGCAGTTCGGTGCCGGCGTAGCCGATGTCTTCGGCGTTGACGAAGATCGTCGGGATACCCGCGTTGATCATCGTGGCTTTGAACGTACCGACGCCCGGCACTTCCAGCTCATCGATCAGGTTGCCGGTGGGGAACATCGAACCACCGCCGCCCTCTTCTTCCGCTGCCGGGTCCATGAATTCGACCTGGACTTCGGCAGCCGGGAAGGTCACGCCGTCGAGTTCGAAATCACCGGTCTCCTGGACTTCGCCATTGGTGATCGGCACGTGGGCGATGATGGTCTTGCCGATGTTGGCCTGCCACACACGAACCACCGCCACACCGTTATGCGGAATGCGGCTGGCGTCCACCAGACCGTTGCTGATGGCGAATGAACCGACCGCCGCCGACAGGTTGCCGCAGTTGCCGCTCCAGTCCACGAACGGCTTGTCGATGGACACCTGACCGAACAGGTAATCGACGTCGTGATCGGCCTTGATGCTTTTCGACAGGATCACGGTTTTGCTGGTGCTCGACGTGGCGCCGCCCATGCCGTCGATCTGTTTGTCGTACGGGTCGGGGCTGCCGATCACCCGCAGCAACAGAGCATCGCGGGTCGGGCCGGGAATCTGCGCGGCTTCGGGCAGATCCTTGAGGCTGAAAAACACGCCTTTACTGGTGCCGCCGCGCATGTAGGTGGCGGGGATTTTGATCTGTGGTGCGTGAGCCATGGATGCTCCTTTTCAGCAAATGCGGGCCGTTCGGCCCGCGTTCGCACAACGTGATTTAAACGGCAACCGCCGACTCTTCGAGGAAGTCCTGGGCGAAGCGCTGCAACACGCCGCCAGCCTCGTAGATCGACACTTCTTCGGCGGTGTCGAGGCGACAGGTCACCGGCACTTCGACGCGCTCGCCGTTCTTGCGATGGATCACCAGCGTCAGGTCGGCGCGCGGCGTGCGCTCGCCGATCACGTCGTAGGTTTCGCTGCCGTCGATGCCCAGTGTCTTGCGGTCGGTGCCCGGTTTGAATTCCAGCGGCAACACGCCCATGCCCACCAGGTTGGTGCGGTGAATGCGCTCGAAACCTTCGGCGGCAATCGCTTCCACACCCGCCAGACGCACGCCTTTGGCCGCCCAGTCACGAGACGAACCCTGGCCGTAGTCGGCGCCGGCGATGATGATCAGCGGCTGCTTGCGCTCCATGTAGGTTTCGATGGCTTCCCACATGCGCATCACTTTGCCTTCCGGCTCCACACGCGCCAACGAGCCCTGCTTGACCTTGCCGTTTTCCACGACCATTTCGTTGAACAGTTTCGGGTTGGCAAACGTCGCGCGCTGCGCGGTCAGGTGGTCGCCACGGTGGGTCGCGTAAGAGTTGAAGTCCTCTTCCGGCAGGCCCATTTTCGCCAGGTATTCGCCGGCGGCGCTGTCGAGCATGATCGCGTTCGAAGGCGACAGGTGATCGGTGGTGATGTTGTCCGGCAGCACCGCCAGCGGGCGCATGCCCTTGAGCGGACGGGCCCCGGCCAGCGCGCCTTCCCAGTACGGCGGACGGCGGATGTAGGTGCTCATTTCGCGCCAGTCGTACAGCGGCGTGACTTTCGGGCCGGTGTCTTCATGGATGGCGAACATCGGGATGTAGACCTGACGGAACTGCTCCGGCTTGACCGAGGATTTCACCACAGCGTCGATTTCCTCGTCGCTCGGCCAGATGTCCTTCAGGCGGATTTCCTTGCCGTCGACCACGCCCAGCACATCTTTTTCGATGTCGAAACGGATGGTGCCGGCAATTGCGTAGGCCACCACCAGCGGCGGCGAGGCGAGGAACGCTTGCTTGGCGTACGGGTGAATCCGGCCGTCGAAGTTGCGGTTACCGGACAGCACGGCAGTCGCGTACAGATCGCGGTCGATGATCTCTTGCTGAATCACCGGATCCAGCGCGCCGGACATGCCGTTGCAGGTGGTGCAGGCGAAGGCGACGACGCCGAAACCGAGTTGCTCCAGCTCCGTGGTCAGCCCCGCTTCATCGAGGTACAGCGCCACGGTTTTCGAACCGGGCGCCAGCGACGACTTGACCCACGGTTTGCGCGTCAGGCCGAGCTTGTTGGCGTTGCGCGCCAGCAGGCCGGCGGCGATCACGTTGCGCGGGTTGCTGGTGTTGGTGCAACTGGTGATGGCGGCGATGATTACCGCGCCGTCGGGCATTTGCCCCGGCACGTCTTCCCACTGGCCGGCGATGCCTTTGGCCGCCAGATCCGACACCGCCACACGGGCGTGCGGGTTGCTCGGGCCGGCCATGTTGCGCACCACCGAGGACAGATCGAAGGTCAGGCCGCGCTCATATTGCGCGCCTTTCAGGCTGTCGGCCCACAGACCGATCTGCTTGGCGTATTGCTCGACGAGCTGCACTTGCTGGTCTTCGCGACCGGTGAGTTTCAGGTAATCGATGGTCTGCTGGTCGATGTAAAACATCGCGGCAGTAGCGCCGTATTCCGGAGCCATGTTGGAGATGGTCGCGCGGTCGCCGAGGGTCAGCGCCGAGGCGCCTTCGCCGAAGAATTCCAGCCAGGCGCCGACCACTTTCTGTTTGCGCAGGTACTCGGTCAGCGCCAGCACCATGTCGGTGGCGGTGATGCCCGGTTGCAGCTTGCCGGTCAGTTCGACGCCGACGCTTTCCGGCAGGCGCATCCACGACGCACGGCCGAGCATCACGCTCTCGGCTTCGAGGCCACCGACACCAATGGCAATCACGCCCAGCGCGTCGACATGCGGGGTGTGGCTGTCGGTGCCGACGCAGGTATCCGGGAATGCCACACCGTCACGTACCTGGATCACCGGAGACATTTTCTCCAGGTTGATCTGGTGCATGATGCCGTTGCCCGGCGGGATCACGTCGACGTTCTTGAACGCCTTTTTGGTCCAGTTGATGAAGTGGAAACGGTCTTCGTTGCGACGGTCTTCGATGGCGCGGTTCTTCTCGAACGCCTGCTTGTCAAAACCGCCCGCCTCCACCGCCAGCGAGTGGTCGACGATCAGTTGCGTCGGCACCACCGGGTTGACCTGCGCCGGGTCGCCGCCCTGCTGGGCAATCGCGTCGCGCAGGCCGGCCAGATCCACCAGCGCGGTCTGGCCGAGAATGTCGTGGCACACCACGCGGGCCGGGAACCACGGAAAGTCTAGATCGCGTTTGCGCTCGATCAGTTGCTTCAGGGAATCGGTGAGCGTGGCCGGGTCGCAGCGACGCACGAGGTTTTCCGCCAGCACGCGAGAGGTGTACGGCAGGGTGTCGTAGCTGCCCGGCTGGATCGCATCGACAGCCGCACGGACGTCGAAAAAGTCCAGCGGCGTGCCGGGCAGGTTCTTGCGAAATTCTGTGTTCATCGGTCAGGACTCGGTCACGGTGATAACAAGGGGTAGGCGCGGCACCAGTACTGAATGAACTCGGTCAAATGTGGGAGCGGGCTTGCTCCGGGCGGCGATCCGACGAAAGCGATATATCAGTCGACATCAATGTTGGATGTCAGTCCGTCTTCGCGAGCAAGCCCGCTCCCACATGGGTTTCCGGTTCATTCAGCAACTTGCGGGGTAGCCTCCACCATTCAGCGACGTTCGATTGGCACGAACTTGCGCTGTTCGACGCCGACGTACTCGGCGCTTGGACGGATGATGCGGTTGTTGGCGCGCTGTTCGAACACGTGCGCCGCCCAGCCGGTCAGGCGCGAGCAGACGAAGATCGGGGTGAACAGCTTGGTCGGGATGCCCATGAAGTGGTACGCCGAGGCATGGTAGAAGTCGGCGTTGGGGAACAGTTTCTTTTGCTCCCACATGGTTTTGTCGATGGCTTCCGAGACCGCGAACAACACCTTGTCGCCCACCTCGTCGGCGAGTTTTTTCGACCAGCCCTTGATTACCTCGTTACGCGGATCGCTGTCCTTATAGATCGCGTGGCCGAAGCCCATGATCTTGTCCTTGCGCTCGAGCATGCCGAGGGTGCCTTTGATCGCCTCTTCCGGCGACGAGAAGCGCTCGATCATTTCCATCGCCGCTTCGTTGGCGCCACCGTGCAGCGGGCCGCGCAGCGAGCCGATGGCTGCCGTGACGCACGAGTACAGATCGGAAAGGGTCGACGCACACACGCGAGCGGTGAAGGTCGAGGCGTTGAACTCGTGCTCGGCGTAGAGGATCAGCGACACGTTCATCACTTTGACGTGCAGTTCGCTCGGCTTCTTGTCGTGCAGCAGGTGCAGGAAGTGGCCGCCGATGGACTGCTCGTCGGTTACGCAATTGATGCGCTTGCCGTCGTGGCTGAAGCGATACCAGTAGCACATGATCGCCGGGAACGCGGCCAGCAGGCGGTCGGTCTTGTCGCGTTGCTCGGAGAAGTCTTTCTCCGGCTCGATGTTGCCCAGAAACGAGCAACCGGTGCGCATCACGTCCATCGGGTGGGCGTCGGCAGGGATGCGTTCCAGCACTTCCTTGAGCGCTTGCGGCAGGTCACGCAGCTTGCTCAGTTTGCCTTGATAGTCGGCGAGCTGTGCCTGGGTCGGCAGCTCTCCGTAGAGCAGCAGGTACGCCACTTCTTCAAACTGTGCGTCTGCCGCCAGTTCGCGCACATCGTAGCCGCGATAGGTCAGCCCGGCACCGGCCTGGCCCACGGTGGACAGTGCGGTTTGCCCGGCAACCTGGCCCCGGAGTCCGGCGCCACTGAGTACTTTTGCTTCGGCCATTGTTGTCTCCAATCTTGAATTTGTTAGGGAGTACGGTTGCGGCTTACTTCTTCGCCGCAAACAACGCGTCGAGCTTCTGCTCGAAGGTGTGGTAATCGATGCGATCGTAAAGCTCCATGCGAGTCTGCATGGTGTCGATGACATTCTGCTGGGTGCCGTCGCGGCGGATCGCGGTGTAGACGTTTTCCGCCGCCTTGTTCATCGCGCGGAACGCCGACAGCGGATACAGCACCAGCGACACATCCGCTCCAGCAAGCTGCTCGGTGGTGTACAGCGGCGTCGAGCCGAATTCGGTGATGTTGGCCAGGATCGGCGCTTTCACGCGGCTGGCGAACAGCTTGTACATCTCAAGTTCGGTGATGGCTTCCGGGAAGATCATGTCGGCGCCGGCCTCGATGCACGCGGCGGCGCGATCCAGTGCGGACTCCAGACCTTCAACGGCCAGCGCGTCGGTGCGGGCCATGATCACGAAGCTGTCGTCAGTGCGGGCATCGACGGCAGCCTTGATGCGGTCGACCATTTCCTGCTGGGTCACGATCTCCTTATTAGGACGGTGACCGCAGCGCTTGGCGCCGACCTGGTCTTCGATGTGGATCGCCGCCGCGCCGAACTTGATCATCGACTTCACGGTGCGAGCCACGTTGAACGCCGAGGCGCCGAAACCGGTGTCCACGTCCACCAGCAGCGGCAGGTCGCAGACGTCGGTGATGCGGCGCACGTCGGTCAGCACGTCATCCAGGCCGGTGATGCCCAGGTCCGGCACGCCGAGGGAGCCGGCAGCCACCCCGCCACCCGAGAGGTAAATCGCCTTGAAACCGGCGCGCTTGGCCAGCAGCGCGTGGTTGGCGTTGATCGCGCCGACCACCTGCAATGGATGCTCGCTGGCGACCGCATCGCGGAAACGCTGGCCTGGAGTGCTCTTGTTGGAACTCATGACTCACCTCGTTCAGTGGCTGTCTTATTGTCGGCGCCGTCCTGGTAATGACGGGCGATGTTGCGTTTCGAGGCGCCGATGTGACGGCGCATCAACAATTCCGCGAGTTCGCCGTCACGGTCGGCGATGGCATCGAGAATCCGGTGGTGTTCGGCAAAGGCCTGGCGCGGGCGGTTGGGCGTGGTGGAAAACTGGATGCGGTACATGCGCACCAGTTGATAGAGCTCGCCGCAGAGCATCTGGGTCAGGGTACGGTTGCCGCTGCCCTGGATGATCCGGTAGTGAAAGTCGAAATCGCCTTCCTGCTGGTAATAGCCGACGCCGGCCTGAAACGCGGCATCGCGCTCATGGGTTTCCAGCACCCGGCGCAGTTCGTCGATTTCTTCGACGCTCATGCGTTCGGCCGCCAGACGACAGGCCATGCCTTCGAGGGATTCGCGGATTTCGTAGAGTTCGAGCAGTTCGGCGTGGCTCAACGAGACCACCCGCGCACCGACGTGCGGCACGCGCACCAGCAGGCGCTGGCCTTCGAGCCGGTGGATCGCCTCGCGCAACGGGCCCCGGCTGATGCCGTAGGTGCGCGCCAGCTCCGGCTCGGAGATCTTGCTGCCCGGGGCGATCTCGCCTTTGACGATAGCGGCCTGGATGCGCCGGAAGACGTTTTCGGACAGGGTTTCCGAATCGTCGCCGCTGATGACCGGGGGATCGAGTTGATCCAGCATATTGTCGACACCTTTAAATCCAATGCGGCAAAAACTAGCGAATCAGCCCGCATCAGTCAAAGGATAAATAGACATTGTCGACAATCGTCTAATAACCCTCAGCATCAACCCCAAGGGTTATAGACCCCCTCGGGCGCTGGCGCCATAAAACCACCGTGCTAGAATGCCGCCCGCATTTGCCAGTCACTTGCACGGCTTGTCATAAAAAGCTGATAGGCACACGAAGGCGCGCGCAGGCAGGATCTCCTGATGCCGTGGCCCTGAACCGAGAACGGACCGCTGCTCGCCAGGATTTATGAGACTCAAGCCCTTCCCCACCTTTTTCTATCTGTTTTGCCTGCCCAGCCTGGCTGTGGCGGGGGAAAAGACTGTGTACGGCCTCAACGAATACGCCGCCCTCGACGGGATCAACCTGGAAGTGGCGGCGAAACTCGACACCGGGGCGAAAACCGCCTCCCTGAGCGCCCGTGACATCAAACGCTTCAAGCGCAACGGCGAATCCTGGGTACGTTTCTACCTGGCCATCGACGCCGCGCATTCGCACCCGATCGAACGGCCGCTGGCCCGGGTCAGCAAGATCAAACGCCGCGCCGGCGACTACGACCCGGAAGAAGGCAAGAAGTACACCGCGCGCCCGGTGATCGAACTGGATATCTGCATGGGCACGGCGATGCGCAGCATCGAAGTGAACCTGACCGACCGCAGTGCGTTCCAATACCCGCTTTTGATCGGCTCCGAGGCGCTGAAACGCTTCGATGCGCTGGTCGATCCCAGTCTTAAATACGCTGCCGGCAAACCCGCCTGCGCCATCGCCGCTCATACCGCCGAGTAATTTCCATGCGTTCTCTAACCTTCCACCTGAAAATCCTGATCACCATTCTGGTGCTCCTGGGCGTTTCGGTTACGGCCTATCAGATTTTCGTGCTCGGTATTCCGGTAACCGAAGACGCCACCGACGACTTGTGGAACATCGACGCCAAGGTCGAGTTCGTCGCCAGCACCAAAGATCCGGTGAAGATCCAGATGTTCGTGCCGCCCCTGAGCCGCGATTACGTCAGCCTCAATGAAAGCTTCATCTCCAATAACTACGGCGTGGCGGTCAACCGTGTCGACGGCAACCGCAAGGTCACCTGGTCGGCGCGTCGGGCCAAGGGCAACCAGACTCTTTATTACCGTCTGGTGCTGACCAAGCGCTACACCGCTGAAAAAACCAAGATCAAAGGCCCGACCTTCCGCGACAGCATCGCCATCGAAGGTCCGGAAAAAATCGCCGCCGAAGCCCTGCTCGCGCCGATCCGCCAACACTCGGCCGACGTCGAAACCTTCATTGGCGAGGCGATCAAACGCGTCAACAACGTCAACGACGACAACGTGAAACTGCTGCTGGCCGGCGATCCGTCGACGCCGCACAAAGCGAAAATCGTCGAACTGCTGCTGTCCATCGCCCACGTGCCGGTGGAAAAGGTCCACACCATCCGCCTCGTCGCCGATCAGCCGCAAACCCCTGAACTGTGGCTGCGCAGCTTCAATGGCACCGACTGGCTGTACTTCAACCCGGAAACCGGCGAACAAGGCCTGCCGACCGATCGCCTGCTGTGGTGGAGCGGCGATGAAAACCTGATCACCGTCGACGGCGGCAAGAAAGCCAACGTGACCTTCAGCCTGAACAACAGCGAGATGAACGCGATTCGTCTGGCCAAGCTGACCGACGAAAACACCGACGCCAACTTCCTCGAATACTCGCTGTACGGCCTGCCGCTGCAAACCCAGCAGACTTTCATGATCATGGTGATGATCCCGATCGGCGTGCTGGTGATCCTGATCCTGCGCAACCTGATCGGCCTGCAGACCCTCGGCACGTTCACCCCGGTGCTGATCGCTTTGGCCTTCCGCGAGACGCAACTGGGCTTCGGCATCCTGCTGTTTACCGTGATTACGGCGCTGGGGCTGTCGCTGCGTTCGTATCTGGAACACCTGAAGCTGCAAATGCTGCCGCGTCTGTCGGTGGTGTTGACGTTCGTGGTGGTGCTGATTGCGGCGATCAGCCTGTTCAGTCACAAGCTTGGTCTGGAACGTGGCCTGTCGGTGGCGCTGTTCCCGATGGTGATTCTGACCATGACCATCGAACGCCTGTCGATCACCTGGGAAGAACGCGGCGCCAGCCATGCCTTGAAAGTGGCGATCGGCACGCTGTTCGCAGCCTCCCTGGCGCACCTGATCATGACCGTTCCGGAGCTGGTGTACTTCGTGTTTACCTTCCCGGCGATCCTGCTGATCCTGGTGGGCTTCATGCTGGCCATGGGTCGCTATCGCGGTTATCGCCTGACCGAACTGGTGCGCTTCAAGGCTTTCCTGAAGAAGGCTGACGCCTGATGTTCGGTTTCTGGAAGACCTGGAAGGCCCTGGAAGCCCGGGGCATCATGGGCATCAATCGGCGTAACGCGGACTACGTGCTCAAGTACAACAAGCGCAGCCTGTACCCGATCGTCGATGACAAGATCATCACCAAGGAACGCGCAATCAAGGCCGGCATTCATGTGCCGGAACTGTATGGCGTGATTTCCACGGAGAAGGAAATCGACAAGCTCGACGAGATCATCGGCGGGCGCAACGACTTCGTGATCAAGCCGGCCCAGGGTGCCGGCGGTGACGGCATCATTGTGATCGCTGACCGTTTCGAGGGTCGCTATCGCACGGTGTCGGGCAAGATCCTCACACACGAAGAGCTCGAGCATCACATCTCCAGCATCCTCACCGGCCTGTATTCGCTCGGTGGCCACCGCGACCGGGCGCTGATCGAATACCGGGTGACTCCCGATCAGATCTTCAAGAGCATCAGCTACGAAGGCGTGCCGGACATCCGCATCATCGTGCTGATGGGCTATCCGGTGATGGCGATGCTACGTCTGCCGACCCGGCAGTCCGGCGGCAAGGCCAACCTGCACCAGGGAGCCATCGGCGTCGGGGTCGACCTGGCCACCGGCCTGACCCTGCGCGGAACCTGGCTGAACAACATCATCGCCAAACACCCGGACACCACCAACGCGGTGGACGGCGTGCAACTGCCCTACTGGGACGGTTTCATGAAGCTCGCGGCCGGTTGTTATGAACTGTGCGGGCTGGGTTATATCGGCGTGGACATGGTGCTGGATCAGGAGAAAGGCCCGCTGATTCTCGAGCTGAATGCGCGGCCGGGGCTGAATATCCAGATTGCCAATGATTGTGGGCTGACGTCACGTACCCATGCGGTGGAAGCGCATCTGGAGGATCTCAAGGCGCGTGGTGTGACTGAGTCGGTTGAAGAGCGGGTGGCGTTTGCTCAGGAGTTGTTTGGGCATATTCCGGCTGTTGAAGGCTAAAAGCTGAAAAGCCCCTCACCCTAGCCCTCTCCCCGAGGGAGAGGGAACTGACCGAGTTGGATGTTCCCACTCCATCGACCTGAAAATCCGGAGTCGAACTCAGGACTTGAAAAGCCCCCGATCTGCCCCCTTTCCCCCTCGCCCCCCTGGGGGAGAGGGCTGGGGTGAGGGGGTTGCTCTTGATTTTGATCTAGGAGCAATCCAAGGAGAGGACTACAATCCCCACCCCGCCTCGATGGCCGATCTGCCCCGCCCATGTTGACCTGTTCCGTACACCCGCTGCCCTACCGCGCCAACCCCGCCGACTATTTTGCGGCCGTCCGCCATGCGCCCGGCGCCGTGCTGCTCGACAGCGGCCGGCCGAATGCCGACCGTGGCCGTTATGACTTGCTCAGCGCCTGGCCGCTGGAACAACTGGCGGTGCTGCCGGACGAGCGCGGCGACGATTTCCTGCAACGCCTGCGGGAAAATCTGACGCGTTTGGGCAAAGCGCAATTGCCTGACGCCTATGATCTGCCGTTCGCCGGCGGCCTGATCGGTTACCTGAGCTACGACTTCGGTCGGCATCTGGAACACCTGCCGAGTCAGGCCAGGGATGATCTGCAACTGCCGGATGCGCGTTTTGGTCTGTACGACTGGGCCTTGATCAGCGATCACCAATCGGCCACCTGCCAACTGGTGTTTCACCCGTCGGTCAGCGACAGCGAAAAACAACGGCTGATCGATGTGTTCAGCCAACCGGCGGTCGCCAGACTGACCCCGTTCAAGCTCAACAGCCCGATGGCGGCTGATCTTTCAGCCGACGCGTACCGTCAGGCATTCGAACGCATCCAGCATTACATTCAGTCCGGCGACTGCTATCAGGTCAACTTCGCCCAGCGTTTCCGTGCACCGTGCGAGGGCGATCCATGGCTGGCCTACTGCAAGTTGCGCGAAGCCTGCCCGACGCCGTTTTCCGGGTTCCAGAGCCTGCCCGACGGCAACGCGGTGCTGAGCCTCTCGCCCGAGCGCTTCGTCAAAGTCAGCCAGCGTCAGGTGGAAACCCGTCCGATCAAGGGCACCCGCCCCCGTGGCGCGAACCCGGCCGAAGACGCCGCCAACGCCGCCGAACTGCTGGCCAGCCCCAAGGATCGCGCGGAAAACCTGATGATCGTCGACTTGCTGCGCAACGACCTGGGCCGCACCTGCCGCATCGGCTCGGTGCGGGTGCCGGAGTTGTTCAGCCTGGAAAGCTATCCGAACGTGCATCACCTGGTCAGCAGCGTGACCGGTGAGCTGGCGGAGGATCGCGATGCCCTTGACCTGATCGCCGGCAGCTTCCCCGGCGGCTCGATCACCGGCGCGCCGAAGATTCGTGCGATGCAGATCATCGACGAACTGGAACCGACTCGACGCGGTTTGTATTGCGGCTCGTTGCTGTACCTGGACGTGCGCGGAGAGATGGACAGTTCCATCGCCATTCGCAGTCTGTTGGTGAAGGATGGGCAGGTGTGCTGCTGGGGCGGTGGCGGGATTGTGGCCGATTCGGACTGGGAGGCGGAGTATCAGGAGTCGATCACCAAGGTCAGAGTCCTGCTCGAAACCCTGCAGAACCTCTGACGAGTGTGGCGACGGCGGTTGCGCCCTCGCCACAGCATGACTTACAGGCTCAATTCGCGATTCGAAGCCTTGAGAAACTCCTGCTTCAACTCGGCAAACGTATGCACCGCCGGAAACTGCGGAAACTCCCGAATCACGTTATCCGGCGCGTGGAACAGAATCCCCGCATCCGCTTCGCCCAGCATGCTGGTGTCGTTGTAGGAATCCCCCGCCGCAATCACCCGGTAATACAGGCTCTTGAAGGCCAGGACCGACTGACGCTTCGGATCTTTCTGACGCAACTGATAGTTTGTCACCCGCCCGCTTTCGTCAGTAATCAGACGGTGGCAGAGCAAGGTCGGGAAGCCCAGTTGACGCATCAGCGGCTGGGAAAATTCGTAGAAAGTATCCGACAGAATCACCACCTGAAACCGCTCGCGCAGCCAGTTGACGAATTCCACCGCGCCGTCCAGCGGCTTGAGCGCGGCGATCACTTCCTGAATGTCCGAAAGTTTGAGGCCATGCTCGTCGAGAATGCGCAGGCGCTGTTTCATCAGCACGTCGTAGTCGGGAATGTCCCGGGTGGTGGCCTTGAGCGATTCGATTCCGGTTTTTTCGGCGAAGGCGATCCAGATTTCCGGTACCAGCACCCCTTCAAGATCAAGACAGGCAATTTCCACAGGACACTCCATTTGTAATGTTTATTGAGTCGAGCGAGCCCGAACTCTAGCGGCTCGTTCCGGGCCACGCAACGCAGAGTGCCCCCCGGCCTGCGCCGCTTTTTGTTAATATCGCCGCCATATAGAGCGCCCAGCGCCACCGACCTGTAGGAAGCCGCCCTGATGAGCCCAACGTTCGACGTCGTGGAACTCGCCACGACCTATGCCAACAAATCCGCCCAGGACATCCTCAAACTCGCGTTCGCCGAGTTCGGCGATGACCTGTGGATATCTTTCAGCGGCGCCGAGGATGTGGTGCTGGTGGACATGGCCTGGAAGCTGAACAAGAACGTCAAGGTGTTCAGTCTCGACACCGGCCGCCTGCACCCGGAGACCTACCGCTTCATCGATCAGGTGCGCGAGCACTACAAGATCGACATCGAACTGGTCTCGCCGGACTACACGAAACTCGAACCGTTCGTGAAAGAAAAAGGCCTGTTCAGTTTTTACAAGGACGGCCATGGCGAGTGCTGCGGGATCCGCAAGATCGAGCCACTGCGCCGCAAACTGTCCGGCGTCAAAGCCTGGGCCACCGGCCAGCGCCGCGACCAGAGCCCGGGCACCCGCAGCGCGGTCGCGGTAATGGAAATCGACAGCGCGTTCTCCACCCCGGAGCGTACGTTGTACAAATTCAACCCGTTGGCGCAGATGACCAGCGAGGAAATCTGGGGCTACATCCGCATGCTGGAGCTGCCGTACAACAGCCTGCATGAGCGCGGCTTCATCAGCATCGGCTGTGAACCGTGCACCCGCCCTGTGCTACCAAACCAGCACGAGCGCGAAGGCCGCTGGTGGTGGGAAGAAGCCACCCAGAAAGAATGCGGGTTGCACGCGGGGAATATCATCAGCAAGGCGTAAACCATTCGGCCCACAGTTGTCTCTGCCAGACATGAAAAATGTGTACACACGAATGTCACCATCAGTGCCATTTATGTGTGCACTTTTCATTTCCGCGCCCTGAAAAGTTACATCCAACTCCCAAAGCGATCCCTGACGGCGTCCGCCAAAATCCCTCCCGAAAAATAAATACCTGTTCAAACGGTCAATTTATATCGCCTGATTTTCAGCGACTTAGCGCTGTTCAATAACTTTTCGAAATCAGCGGTGGTTTTCATAGATCGCTGACTGGCACAGATCTGGCTTTAGTGCATACATGTTTTGTATACAAAACCGCAAAACATGAACCCACACTTTCGATCCGCAAGCCTGAAGCGCCCTATCCCGTACAGGCTGCAGATGCCCCGTAACCAGTGATGTTTCAGCGTCGCGACGAAGATCTGCCGAGCCCGAGCGCTCATGCACAGTCATCGCGGCCCGAACATCAGGAGCCTGCCGGAATGCGTACGAGTCTTTCGAACAACAACATCGCGCTGAATCTGCCCTCCTCCTCAACCCTCGATCACACCGTGCCCGGTGACGGCATCGCCGAACCGCTGCAACTGAGCCCGCGCCTGCACAACAGCGACCTCGCGCCCACCAAGGTCGAAGGACGGCGCTGGGGCAAATACAGCATCTTCGCCCTGTGGACCAACGATGTGCACAACATCGCCAACTACTCGTTTGCCATCGGTCTGTACGCCTTGGGCCTGGGCGGCTGGCAGATTCTGCTGTCGCTGGGGATCGGCGCGGCGCTGGTGTATTTCTTCATGAACCTGTCCGGTTACATGGGGCAAAAAACCGGGGTGCCTTTCCCGGTGATCAGCCGGATCAGTTTCGGCATTCACGGGGCGCAGATTCCTGCGTTGATCCGGGCAGTCATCGCCATCGCCTGGTTCGGGATTCAGACATACCTGGCGTCGGTGGTGTTTCGCGTATTGCTCACGGCTGTCCACCCCGGTTTCGCCGAGTACGACCACAACTCGATCCTCGGCCTGTCGAGCCTGGGCTGGGTGTGTTTCGTGGCGATCTGGTTCGTGCAGTTGGGGATTCTGGCCTACGGCATGGAAATGGTCCGCCGCTACGAAGCCTTCGCTGGGCCAGTGATTTTGCTGACCGTCGCCTGCCTCGCCGTGTGGATGTACACCCAGGCCAACGCAACGATTGCCTGGTCGATCCGCGAACCGCTGACCGGCGGCGAAATGTGGCGCAACATTTTTGCCGGCGGCGCCTTGTGGCTGGCGATCTACGGCACGCTGATCCTCAACTTCTGCGACTTCGCCCGTTCTTCGCCGTGCCGCAAAACCATCAAGGTCGGAAACTTCTGGGGCCTGCCAGTGAATATTCTGGTGTTCGCCGGGATCACCGTCCTGCTGTGCGGTGCGCAATTTCAGATCAACGGGCGGATCATCGAAAGCCCGACCGAAATCATCGCTTCGATCCCCAACACGTTCTTTCTGGTGCTCGGCTGCCTGGCGTTCCTGATCGTCACCGTGGCGGTGAACATCATGGCCAACTTCGTCGCCCCGGCCTTCGTGCTCAGCAACCTGGCGCCGAAGTACCTGACCTTCCGCCGCGCCGGGCTGATCAGCGCAACGATTGCCGTGCTGATCCTGCCGTGGAATCTCTACAACAGCCCGCTGGTCATCGTGTACTTCCTGTCCGGCCTGGGCGCCCTGCTCGGCCCGTTGTACGGCGTGATCATGGTCGACTACTGGTTGATCCGCAAAGGCCGGATCCACGTGCCGCAGCTGTACAGCGAAGATCCGAACGGCGCGTATTTCTACAGCCGCGGGGTCAATCTGCGAGCCGTCGCGGCGTTCATTCCGGCCGCGCTGATCGCCATCGTCCTGGCGCTGGTGCCGGGCTTCCACAGCGTTTCGCCCTTCTCCTGGCTGATCGGTGCCGGCATTGCCGGGATGCTCTACCTGATCATCGCCAAACGTCAGCCGCACTACGCCGACGTGGATGGTGAAGCCATCGCCGTCGACAACGTCAGCCACTGAATCCTTTGGCGGCCCTTCGAGGGGCCGCAGAACCAACCGTAATAAGGACTTCCCATGCGAATTCTCGTGGTCAACGTCAACACCACCGAATCCATCACCCAGGCCATCGCCCGCTCGGCACAGGCTGTGGCTTCCCCCGGTACGGAGATCGTCGGTCTGACGCCGTACTTCGGCGCTGATTCAGTCGAAGGTAATTTCGAAAGCTATCTGGCGGCTATCGCCGTGATGGACCGGGTGATGTCCTACGACCAGCCGTTCGACGCGGTAATCCAGGCCGGCTACGGCGAGCACGGTCGTGAAGGTTTGCAGGAGTTGCTCAACGTTCCCGTGGTCGACATCACCGATGCCGCCGCCAGCACCGCGATGTTTCTGGGCCACGCCTATTCGGTGGTCACCACGCTGGATCGCACCGTGCCGCTGATCGAGGATCGCCTGAAACTCTCCGGCCTGTGGGATCGCTGCGCCTCGGTGCGAGCCAGTGGTCTGGCGGTACTGGAACTGGAACACGAACCACAACGAGCGCTGGAAGCGATCGTGCATCAAGCCGAACTGGCGGTCACTCAGGATAAAGCCGAAGTTATCTGCCTCGGTTGCGGCGGCATGGCCGGGCTCGACGAGAAAATCCGCCAGCGCACCGGGGTGCCGGTAATCGATGGCGTAACCGCCGCGGTAACTATCGCCGAATCGCTGGTTCGACTAGGGCTGTCGACATCCAAAGTGCGGACTTATGCGACGCCACGACCGAAAACCATCATCGGCTGGCCAGCACGTTTTGCGCGTTGAACCGCTCGGCGAGACCCTGGGCTGAAAACTGCTCGATGACAAAATCGACGAACGCCCGGGTCTTGCCCGGCAGCAATTTGTGTTCGGCGTAATAGATGGAGATGTTGCCGTCATCGACGTACCAGTCGGGCAAGACTCGCTGCAACGTCCCCGCCTCAAGATAACTGACGGCAAACGGCATACTCACCAACGCAATCCCCAACCCCTGCGCCGCCGTGGCGCAGGCAGCTTCGGAATCGCTCATGGTCATTCGCGCCTTGAGGGTCAGCGGGCTGTGTTGTTGCGTGCGATGCGTCAGTTGCCAGGAACGCATGCGTCCGGTCTGCGGAGAGCGGATCAGGATGCCCTCGTGCAGTTTGAGGTCGTCCGGTTCGCTGATCGGCGCGTGGCGATCCAGATAATCCTTGGAAGCCACCAACACCCGATGCGCCGGCGTCAGCCTGCGCGCCACCACGCCTTGGGGCAGCTCAAAGCCACCGCCAATCGCCGCATCGAACCCCTGACCGATCAGATCGACCTGTCGGTTATCGAAGTGCCAGTCCGGGTTGATCGCCGGAAACCTTGTCAGGAACTCCCCCAGCAACGGCACGATGTACAAGCGGCCGAACACCGTACCCATGCTGACCTTCAACGTGCCAGCGGGTTGACCACCGGCGCTGGCCAGATTGTTCACAGCGTTCTGGATGGTGGTGAGACTGCCACTGACCTCACTCAGAAACAGCTGCCCCGCTTCCGTCAGGGTCAGCCGGCGGGTGCTACGCTGGAACAGCCTCACGCCGAGGCGCACTTCCAGTTTCGCCACGCTTTTACCCACCGCGGCCGGTGTCAGGCTCAGGCGGCGCGCGGCCTCGGCAAAGCTGCCGACTTCGGCACTGCGCACAAAGCATTCGATACTGCTGAAGGTTTCCATGGCCGCCACTCTAAACTTTTGGTTTACACAGACTATAGCAACCACGGTCTACCCGCCTGTTGGCGAGGGGCAGATACTCGGCACCACACCAAGGCAGCCTGCCTTGAAACTTCTGGAGATCGAACATGACCACTCAACACCTCAGCGGTAAAGTCGCTCTGATTCAAGGCGGCTCTCGCGGCATCGGTGCCGCCATCGTCAAACGCCTGGCCGCTGAAGGCGCCGCGGTTGCCTTTACTTACGTCAGCTCGGCCGCCAAGGCTGAGGAACTGCAAAACAGCATCACCGCGACCGGCGGCAAAGCCCTGGCGATCAAGGCTGACAGCGCCGATGCCAGTGCCATCCGCAACGCGGTGAACGCAACGGTCGAGACCTTTGGCCGCCTCGACATCCTGGTCAACAACGCCGGCGTGCTGGCTGTCGCCCCGCTGGAAGACTTCAAACTGGAAGACTTCGACCAGACCCTGGCAATCAACGTGCGCAGCGTGTTCATCGCCAGCCAGGAAGCCGCCAGACACATGGGCGAAGGCTCGCGCATCATCAACATCGGCAGCACCAACGCCGACCGCATGCCCTTCGCCGGTGGCGGCGTATATGCGATGAGCAAATCCGCGCTGGTCGGCCTGACCAAAGGCCTGGCCCGCGACCTCGGCCCACGCGGCATCACTATCAACAACGTACAGCCCGGCCCGGTCGATACCGACATGAACCCGGCACACGGCGATTTTGCCGAAAGCCTGATCCCGCTGATGGCGGTGGGTCGCTACGGTAAAGCCGAAGAGATCGCCAGCTTCGTGGCTTACCTCGCAGGCCCGGAAGCCGGCTACATCACTGGTGCCAGCCTGACCATCGACGGTGGTTTTGGCGCCTGATTGATCAGATTGTCGATAACGAAAAACGCCGCCCCTCCTTTAACAGAGGGGCGGCGTTTTTATGTCGGCAGTTTGATCAGGCCCAGTCCAGCGCCGGCAAACCACAAGCACTCGGCGTGAACGCTTTCAACGTACGAAGAATCCCGTCAGCGTGTGCGTATTTTTCATCGGCCATGGCTGCATCGGGAATCGCGATGGCGGTCATGCCCGCTGCTTTCGCCGCCGTCACGCCGAACGGCGAGTCCTCGAACACCAGGCAATCTTCCGGCGCCACACCGAGACGGCGAGCGGCGGTGAGGAAAATGTCCGGCGCAGGCTTCGCAGCGCCGACTTCCGGGTCGTCGGCGGTGACGATGAAGTCGAACAACGCAAACCAGTCGCGGTGCAACGTGGTTTTCTGACCGAACGACTGGCGCGATGAACTGGTACCGACCGCAATCGGAATATTGTGCGCCTTGAGATGGCGGATCAGTTCCTCGGCGCCCGGCATGGCTTGCGCGGTGGGAAAACGCTCGCGCATCAGCGGCTCGCGGATCACCAGAAACTCTTCGGCGGTGATCGGCAGATCCAGTGCTTCGACCACGTAGCGCGCCAGATCGCCAGCCCCACGGCCGATGATGTTCTGCTTGATGCTCCAGTCAAAGGTGCGCCCGTAACGCGCAGCAATCAGTGAGGTGACCTCGGTGTAGATGCCCTCGGTGTCCAGCAGCAAACCGTCCATATCGAAAATCACGGCCTTGATCGGGCCGAACGCCTTCAGCGGTGCATTCATCATCGGATCCGTTATCAAAAACATCCCAGGCGACATGAGGTGCCGCTGCTCGGATCTGATTAAAGGGTTCAGCAGCATAACGAGCGCAGCCGAGGTTGAGCAACGGGCAATGTCGGTTGCCAGCCGAACGCTGCCAGGCACATTTAAAGAATTGCCCTACAGACATCGCCTACTTGCCTGACTTCTTTCCTGTTTGATCCCCCGCAAAGTTTCGCGCCATTCCACTGATGCGCGCGAGTGACTGCGAATGCTTCCATCCGATCGACTCCTGTCCCTGAACAACAGCATTGGTTTGCTGGTGGTGGCTGCGCTGAATCCTGACCAGCCTGACGTCGAAACGCTGCTTCAGGAATTCCGCCTCTGCCTCAACAACTATGAAAACTGGGCCGAGCAGTTCTGGACAGGAACCGCGCTGGATGTCGACCAGGTGTTCAAAGTCGGCAACGAGGTCCAGCTCAGTGCGCCGGTTGGCAGTCGAAAGCCCGTCAGCACTTCCGTGGCCATGTGTCCCGCCACCGGGCCCCTGACACTGGTACACATGTTCGAAGCCGCGCGCTTCGTCCCGATCGGCGATACGCCGGTGACCCTGGAGCCGGTCATTTCCGATGTCGACGGTGTCCTGGAA
This sequence comes from Pseudomonas sp. SDO52101_S400, assembly GCF_054071635.1. Classification (NCBI taxonomy): domain Bacteria; kingdom Pseudomonadati; phylum Pseudomonadota; class Gammaproteobacteria; order Pseudomonadales; family Pseudomonadaceae; genus Pseudomonas; species Pseudomonas sp. SDO52101_S400. Next base: position 56,841 of record NZ_JBSVWF010000040.1, read on the forward strand.
TTCGGCGAACCGCGGCATTACACCATCGGCCCCAGCGGCATTCTCGAGGTCAGTGACTGCGACCGGGGCCAGCGTTATCGAATCACCTTCTTTCCCGATGTTTCCGCTTCGCATATCCAGACGCTGTACGCCTCATATCAAGGACTGATCGAGGGCCTCGAAAGCTGGCTGCGGGAGGAATGGAAAGGTTTTCAACCGCAATGGACAACGTTTTCCAGCGCCGGCTTCACCGAGCGTTACGGTCAGTTGCAACAGGCCGACTGGCGCAGCTTCGAAAAAGCCCTGAACGGCGTCTGGGATGACGTGAAGCAACTGTTTGCCCTGCTCGCCGACTTGCAGGTCAACAGTGAAAAACTTCTGCATTACCTGTCCGCCGCCGAGCTGGAGGCCTTGCTCCAAGCCTCCTCCGAGACTATCGCCAATGGCTTGCTGATGCTCAGCGACGAGCCGCTGCTGTTCATTTATCTGGCGGCCTTCACCAGTTGGCTGAAGATGCTGCCGCCGCAATACCTGGCCGAGGTGGTCGCTGAAGTCCGGGCCGAATTGCTGATCAGTTTTTTGCTGATGTGTGTGTCGGGTGGCATGGGCGTACCGCTGCGCTTGAGCACCAAGGCACTCGGCAAGATCAAGTCGCCGCGCGCCCGGGAATGGCTGGCGGCGTCGGCGTTGCGGGTGGCAGAGCTGACTTCGGCACCCGATCTGACCCGGCATGCGAGCGCTTTGAAACCGCTGATGGTCAATGCACGTCCGGCACCGTTGCGGCCGACACCTGCCATTGCGCTGGAGATTCGCACGGCCGACTCGCTGGTACTGACGGTGCCCAATCCGGCGGCCATTGCGCGCAACAAGTCCCAGGGCATGACGCAAATGAAGCGGCATGAGCCTCACGACGACAAGCCTGATCAGGCGAAAAATCCCAATGGCGACAGCGCCGATTGCGCAGCGCTGACCTGCACCAACGGTTGTCCAGTGTCGATGGTCACCGGCGAAGAGCTGCTGACTCTGACCGATGGCGTGCTCGACGGGTTGTTGCCGTTCGAGTTCAGCCGGTTGTACCGCACCAGTGCGGCCGAGATCGATGTCGGGTTGGGGTTTGGCTGGAGCCATTCGCTGGCGCATCGGCTGGAGGTCGAGGGCGACGGCGTGATCTGGGTTGACCATGAGAACCGGCGCACGCGGTTTCCGTTGCCGAGTGTCGAGCGGCCGGCGATTCACAACAGCTTGTCGCGGGCGGCGATTTTTCTGGGGGATGAACCGGAGGAACTGATCGTTGCGCTGGCGGGGGACGCGGCGCGGTTTTATCACTTTCGGGCTGGGCGTCTGACCGCTGTTAGCGATGCCTATGGCAACCGTCTGACGGTGCATCGGGATCTTTCCGACCGGATTCAGCGGCTGGATAACGGGG